>CAYSNN010000115.1:0-1502 GCA_964432475.1 uncultured Gammaproteobacteria bacterium | reverse complement strand
AGGAAGTCTCTATCCCTAAAATTGTTTTGTACATAAGCTGAATTTTAACAGATTTGTTTGATCCTTTTTTGCAGATAGCTTCTTAGTTTATCTTCATCAGGCAGGGGGTAGAGCCAATATGCTTGATAACGGAAAATTGGCACAGGACAAGTTTTATCAAAAATATCTCCCACTAAAAGTCGAAAATTCTTCTTGCCAATCCTTAAACCCAACTCTTTCATTAGCACCCCAAGTGAACCAAAATCCTTCTTTTTTAGAAGCTGCGTAGTGGTGGGTAAATTTTCAGGTTTAGGACCAAACGGAACTGAGACCGGATTTTGGCGCAACTCTTCCAGGGCAGGGGTGTTTTTCAAAATCTCCACTGCCCTTTCTCTATCACAAGCTGCAATTCGCAGCAGTCTTCTGCTTCCTCGTTGAGGACCATTGTGGGTAACTTGCTCTATTTGAACGACGGTGACACCCCCTGTTTCTAAGGCAGAAAGTACCTTTTGATCATCCTGTTTTTGAATAGTCAGGTGCAACCCTGCTTGCCTGGCTATGCCCCTGACAGACCATACGGCGCTTCCGTTATAATTGGAAATGAATCTCCTTGAAACTTTAGCCAGGTTATCATCTAGGATTTGCTTGGATACCCCGCCTTCAATCAGTCTAGCGGCCAACTGCTCATGTTCTGCATGTTTGGCTAAGTTTGAATTTGGATGATATGGTAACTTAATACCCCACTTTCCGAGCGTTCCTTTGGCTTGCTTAAATTTTCCGCTGCCAACTGCATCAATAATGTCTTTTACCCCGAGGTTTTGACCAATCATTTGAGCTATCTTAAAGCTTCTTCCTCCTTTATTGATTGAACTTCTTTTCCTTCCTTCCAAACCGGCCTGTTTATTTGTGGGTAAATCCATAGGAAAAAGTTGCTGTGTCTCTGGTTTGGCATAAGCTTTAAGATGAATTAGGGTTTGGCTTATGATCTGATGTGCTCTCTGACGGGTACTAACATGTAAAATCTCCCTGGCTATCTGCTCCAGTGTTAAATCTTCCTGTTGAATATAGGCTTGGGTGGCAGCCAAATTTCTTTCCCAAGTAGCTCTCAGCTTTGATAGGAGAGGTTTTTGAGCTATTGCTGCCATGGCTTTTTGACCTGCTCCTTCTAAAATAGCCTGCTGGAAAAATCTTCTGGTCAGATTAAAGCCAAAATAAAGCCGGCCTTCTATTACTACTGCCTCATGGAGTTTTCCGGCTTGTGCTTCAATTGACATGCGGAGAATTATACCAACAACACTATAAGATAGCAAGAAAACAGTGAGATATTAGATAGTGTTTCCCGGTAGAAATATTGCCTGAGTGTAGCAATCCCAAATCCCACCTGGGAGGTGGAATAGCTTGGCACCTAGGGATTTTGGGAATTGTTTCTATTTAAATCTTTGTAGCTTTACCTTATACTTCCTTTATGATCAAAAACAGTAATGATCATTCAATTAAGCTAAAAGATGGCAGAAGATTAGGGT
>CAYSNN010000114.1:0-1538 GCA_964432475.1 uncultured Gammaproteobacteria bacterium | reverse complement strand
GTATAGGAATTACAAGGGTTAGTAGGGAAGCACTGATGGCTGAAGTTTTTTGTATTCCTGCAAAAAACATAGCGATGTTTAAAGAGATGATAAAGACTCCGATAGCAATAAGTTTTGGCAGATCTTTTATATCAATCTTAACCTGCCTGCCGGCAGGCAGGGTTTTTTTTGTTTCAGCCAAGAAAAATGGAGCTAAAAAAAGCGAAGCAAGAGCAAACCTTAAGAAGGCCAGGCTCATTGGAGGAAATTCCTGCAAAGTAATCTTGGCAATTACAAAGTTTGCCCCCCAAATAAGATGTGCAGCAATTAAAGCTACATACGGCAGCGGACTTTTTAGAATTTGAGAGGACATGGTTAAATCATGTCAGTTTTTGGATCACTTCGTCAAGTGTAAGTGTTTGCTGAAGCTTTGTTTTAAGTTCTTTTAAGGTTACTTTGTTAGATTCTGCTTCCTCAGGGCCGATTATTACCACATAGGGAATTCCTTTTTGGTCTGCATATTTTAATTGTTTCTCCAGCTTTGAGTTGGGATCCAGCCAGACCTCAGTATTAATATTAGCCTTTCTTAGGAAAGTTAGGGCGGTTAGGGAGGTTGAGAGAAGGTCAGGGTTAAAAACAGTCACTAAAACTTTGGTGGTGGTTAAGTTTTCGGGGAACAAGCCTTGCTGGTCCATAGCCTCAATCAGGCGGTCAAAACCAAAAGCAAAGCCGACTGCCGGAATGTCTTGGCCGGCAAACATGCCGATTAGTTTATCAAACCTGCCGCCGCCGCAAACAGAACCTGCAGAGTATCCTTCGACTTCTATTTCAAAGATGGTGGAAGTGTAATAATCTAAACCTCTGGCAAGTGTTGAATCAAATGTAACTCGTGAGTCATTGACTATCTTTGTGATATCTTTAAGCTTTTCTGTTAAGCTTTTATTTAATACTTCAGTAAGTGACGAAGTTGGAAGTCCTTTCTTTTTTAATTCTTCTAAGACAGCTTCTTTTCCGATCTTTTTTAGTTTGTCGATAGAAAGTATTGCAAGTGGTTCAATTCCGGCGAAATTATTTCTGTCGTTGATGAGCACTTTGAATTTTGTAAATCCCAGACTTTCCAGGGATTCAATGACTACCTTAATAATCTCTGCATCAGCATATGGAGAGTCAGAACCGACGGTATCTATATCACACTGCAGGAACTCTCTAAACCGCCCTTTTTGAGTATTTTCAGCCCGCCAGACAGGTTGAATCTGATAGCGTTTAAATGGAATGGGCAATTGGTTTTGATATTGGGCTACAACGCGGGCTAGGGGAACAGTTTGATCATAGCGCAAAGCCACTTTTCTTTTACCATTATCCTCAAACCTATACATTAATTTGTCACCTTCCTCCCCATATTTACCGAGTAAGATTTCTTCATACTCTAAAGCAGGGGTTTCTAAAGGTTCAAAACCAAATGATTCAAAAACTGTTCTCAGCTTGTTTATGACATATTGACGCTTCCTGGCCTCAGCAGGTAAGAAGTCTCTAAATCCTTTTAATGTTTGTGCTTTAAT
>CAYSNN010000113.1:0-1680 GCA_964432475.1 uncultured Gammaproteobacteria bacterium | reverse complement strand
GCTAACCTAGTCCACCCGGAGGGTGGTATTACGCTCCGGGACATTATTATCCCCAAAGAAATAATACTTTTTTTGCTAAACCTGGGTTGCGGATTCTGTGGCAGCTCAGGTAATCCAGGTTGGACATTTATTGCTTCCATAATTTAAGAGTACGACTATTTCGTTCTTTTTTCAAATTGGATTATATAAGTTCCATATTACTTCTTTACCTATTGACATATGGTAAGTATTATAGTATGGTATTCTTACCATGCAACTTCAATCCTCTAAACAGAGGGTCTCTACCTTAAGCAGCAAAGGACAAATAACCCTTCCTATTGAGATAAGAAAGTATCTTGGTGTGGATACTAATGACAAGGTTGCGTTCATTATCGAGCCAGACGGTAAAGTTGCTGTTACTCCTGCCAGATATCCGGATATCGCTTCCTTAAGCGGGGCTGCGGGATCTCTTAAGAAGGCACTTTCCTGGAAAGAAATGCAACACATTGCTAGAGAGGATCGCTTAAAAGAGAAATATGGCAAATAACGCTAATGATGCGTATATTGATACTGATATAATTATCCGACTTTTAACCGGTGACGATCCTCAAAAAAGAAAAGCTGCTACAGCGCTTTTTGAAAAAGTTGCACAAGATGAATTAACTCTTTCTGCACCCGACACAGTAATTGCAGACGCAGTCTATGTGCTTTCTTCTCCAAACCTATATCATTTACCACGAACAGAAATAAGAGACCTTTTAGGTTCACTGCTGAGATATCCCGGTTTTAAGGTTGAAAATAAACAATCCGTAATCAAGGCTTTGGATTTTTATGCAGACTTAAACATTGATTTCGGGGATGCCTTGATTGCTGTTTTAACCCAACAATCTGCAAAAAGAATTATTTATTCATACGACCATGATTTCAACAAGATTAAAGATATAGTCCGAAAAGAACCATGAGTTAAAAAACTCCAGGATTTTTCGCTAATTTAAAATAATCTATTTAAATATTACCGTAATGCTCTTTTAGCCATTTGGAGATTTGTTCAGTGCTTATTAAATCAGCTGTGCTTGGCATTTGCTCAGGCTCCATCTGGTCCAGAGGAAACAGCCTTTGTTCTTGTTCAGGCAAGTTAAGCCATAGTTTGGCGACAGTGTTTCTTATAACCTGCCTGACTCTCTCATGGCTAATTCCATAAGCCATGTTCGAAACAATAAAGGCTTACACAATCTTGGCAGATTATGGCGCAACTGTTGGGAAAGATGATAGGGTTTAAAGTGCTAAGAAGCTAAAATATTACCGGTGATAAAAAGCCTTGCTTATTCTGAAACCTTTTTGAGATCAAAAAAGATTGAGATATCCCAAGTTCCGGTGATAATGCTGAAAGTTTTAACAGATCTTGCTGAGTCCCGGTTAATTTTATCTCAAATGACATATTTCTATCTAAGATAGCATCTATTTCAGTAGTATTGCGAATGTTTAAAAAACTTATCTTACCAAATCCGCTAAGCTGGTTAATAACAGCATTTTCAAATATTTGAGCTTCACCTACTTTTCCAAGTACATTTAAAAGTCCTGTGTCAGTAAAATAAACTTTTTTTCCTCCGGCTACAGCTCGATCGATACTTTTACTAAATTTTGGAAGCAGCCTGATAAAGAACGTGCCCTGTAAGAATTCCAGAAATCTATATACTTTTA
>CAYSNN010000112.1:0-1702 GCA_964432475.1 uncultured Gammaproteobacteria bacterium | reverse complement strand
AATCCTGAGACTTGTAACCCGCCATTTGCTAAAGTTAGTCCAGTGATAGTCAAAGATGTCCCAACTCCTAAATTACCTGTAAAATTACCTGTACCAATTACAGATAAGTTAAAGTTGGCAGTAGTGGTACCTATTCCTACGTTTCCTTGAACAGCCAACCCTTCCGCAGGTCCTGCAGAAGATGCAAAAGATGCTCCTATGTTAACGTTGCCGGCCACACCTAATTTGGCTCCGGGAACCGAAGTGCCTATTCCCACATTATCGGTTGAAGTTTGTAACCTGACTACTGTTCCGTCATCAGTCCAGCCTGCTGCTGATGAGAGTGTGCCCCAGGACAAGGTTCCGGCGCCGTCATCTGTCAAAACTGTGGAAGCTGCGCCTTGAGCAGAAGGAAATGTATAAGCCACCCCGCCTATTGAAAGGGTAGAAGAAGTTAAGGTAGCGGCGCCTGCCACAGTGAGTGTTCCGGTGATTGAAGGAGAGTCTTTTAAAGATAAGGTGACAGATGATCCTAAGTTAACATCTCCTCCGCCTGACAGGTTGGTCCCTGCACTTACTGTGATCTTGGCGTTTGACAGAGCGGAGTTAGGCAAATTGGTGATGGTATTGTCAGACCCTGATATAGTTTTACTCTTTAAAGTCTGGGTTGTATCCAGCCCGACCAAGGTGGTTGTAGCATCCGGCAAGGTTATTACCCTTGCAGCAGTAGGTGTCCAAGTTAGGGTGCCTGTTGACCCGCCAGACTGTAACACTAACTGGTTACTGCTGCCTGATAGATTTAAACTGTCAAAGGCAGGAGAAGAGGCAGTTGAGACATCCTGATCCAGTTTGGCAGTGTTTGTTACTGTCAATGTGGTATTTCCTGAGGTTAGGGCAAAGTTGGAAGCAGAGGGAGTGGCCTCCAAAATTAAATTGTTGATGCTTGAGGAAACAGACAGCGTGCCATTGATTTGGGTATCCGCATTTATTTCCAAAAACTTTGGGGCAGTGGTGACTGCCAGGACATTGGATGAGTCTTCAGTCTTCAGTCGTCGGTCGTCAGACTTTGTCTTAATTGAGCTGTTCAAATATAGTAAACCGGTCAGGGTGGTTATTATTAATGTTAAAGAAAAAAAGAGTAAAAAAGCACTATTAGTGCTTTTTGAGGCTAAAACTGCATAGATTTTTGCCAAGTCAAACTTGGCTTTTGCATAGATATTTTTAAATATATTGTAGTCTAAAGGGCTTGTAGGTTGGGTTTCGGGTAAAGTTTCGGGTTGGCTAAAACTTTTGGGTATTTGAGGCGGAGGGGCAAGCTGCTGTTCCCTGACTATATTTAAAAGTTCCTCTGTGGATTTCGGTCGGGCTATTTCCGGCCCTTTAACAGAGGTTTTGGATTTGCCGAGCAGTCTGTTTATATTGCTTAATAAGTAAAGTCTGGTCCCTCCTGGAGTACGGATGGTTTTTATCTTACCTGCTTTTTCCCATCTTCTTAAGGTGTCAATGGAAACACCGAGGATTTTTGAAGCTTCACCAATTTTGATAGAAGAGTTATCAGTCTTCAGTCGTCGGTCGTCAGACTTTTTTTGTTTTTTATCTGATAACTGATGACTGACAGCTGAAAGCTTTTTAAATACAGACGGTTTGGGCATAGATTTTAATCAAAACCTATGCATACCTAAGTAAGCTGCATAGGGTATATCCAGCGTACATAGATTTGCAT
>CAYSNN010000111.1:0-1763 GCA_964432475.1 uncultured Gammaproteobacteria bacterium | reverse complement strand
GCATATAGCAGCCTATGGCATTTTTATATATACAACCTTCTGTTTTATCCTGACCGTTATTCCCAAACCCCTTTAGTACTAATCCAAGTGATGTAGCTTCTTTTTTTAAGTAAGTTTGTCCTGAATGGTTTTCAAAGCCCACTAACTTACCAAACATGGACTCTATTATAATATTTCCAATCATCCTATTTAAGCCGGCCTCAGTGTAAGCTTGAAATAATCCGATTCCCGGTAGCTTTGGTCCTTTATGTGGTTTGTAAAATTGTGCTAAAAGTTGATACCCTCCGCAAATAGAAAGTAAAGGGACTCCCCTTTCTACTTCTTTTTTAATGACTTCTCCTTTACCGCTTTTGATAAGATCATCTGCCACAATACTTTGCTGCTGGTCCTGTCCCCCTCCAAAAAAATATAAATCAATCTCTCCCTTCTTTACTTTTGACTTTTGACTTTTGACTTTTACCTTTACTTCCATCCCCCTCCACTCAGCACGTTTTTTTAAGGCAATAATGTTGCCTGTATCGCCGTAGATATTCATTAAATCGCCATATAAATAACCAATAACAATTGACAATTTTTTCATACTTCCTCCCAATAGTGTTTTTTTATCCCCATTTTTGTAAGTATCTTTTGGAGTTCAAGCATGGCTGTATATGTGGGTAGAATGAATAACCGCCCCTCCAGACCCTTTCTAGCCTGCTTGAGGGCCTTTTCCAGGTTGGGCTCTATGCTTAAATTATTAGGCTGAAAGCCTGTATACTTTAATCTGACAGCTAGGTCATACGCTCTTGTTCCACTGGCATATATTGTATAGTCCCTCGACTGCGCTCGGGACGAATTTTGAAGAACTTCAAAATTCGCATCCCAGATCCAGGAAACATCTGTCCCGTCAGCTAAATTATCGTTTAAGGCCAAAAGTAACCTGTCGTTTTTCTTAATTTGGGGGGCAATTGTTTCAAAAACCTGTGTTGCCCCGGCCGGGTTTTTAATTAAGAAGATATATCCAAAGGGTAACCTTTCTACCCTTCCAAAAGCAGGAATAAAGTTAGATAGTTGATTATTGATTTTGTTGACCGGTAATTTAATCAGATAGGCGGAAGCAATTGCTGCAACAGCATCATAGATGTGGTAAATACCGGGTAGGGGTAAGTTAATTGACAGTTGACAGTTGACAGTTGACAGTTGAAATGACGAGCCCTTAAGTCCATTTAATTTTACATCCTTGGCTTCAAAATCTAATTCCTGTTTAAAGTTATTTTCTTTCGTAGATTCACCTGTCAACTTATGATTTTCCAATCCAAACTTTTTTACTTTTCCTTTAAAGCACTTTTCTAATTTAGCTGTGTTTACATCATCCCCATTAATTAAAATTGCTGTTTCTGGGTTAAGTTTTTTTAGAGTCTCACACCATTTTCTGACTACACTGTCTATCTCTCCAAACCTATCCAGTTGATCGCGGAATACATTCAGAAATACCACGATATCAGGTTTGATTTTAGGAGCAACAGTATTAAATGCAGCTTCATCCAACTCCCAAATACCTAAATCATATTTATTAAGACTACCTGTTAGGTGAGATGCTGAAATTAAGGTAGAGGCAATTCCTCTTTCTAAATTTGATCCTGTATGATTACGTATAACTCTAGTTCCCGTTTGTTTGGCAAAGTGGGCCAACATTCTGGCAGTTGTTGTCTTTCCATTAGTACCTGTTATAACAACGTTTTTCGGAATTTGGTTTATAAGGTTTGTGATAAGCCCGGAGTCTA
>CAYSNN010000110.1:0-1835 GCA_964432475.1 uncultured Gammaproteobacteria bacterium | reverse complement strand
AGCTTATCAGAAACATTGCTGCAGAGCATGGAGGATATTCTGTTTTTGCAGGAGTTGGAGAAAGAACCCGTGAAGGAAATGATCTATATACAGAGATGCAGGATTCAGGAGTTATAGACAAAACTGCCATGGTTTTCGGGCAGATGAATGAGCCGCCAGGAGCCAGGCAAAGAGTGGGACTTTCCGGATTGACAATGGCAGAATACTTCAGAGATGAAGAAGGAAAAGATGTGCTGCTTTTTATTGACAATATCTTTAGATTTTCTCAAGCAGGATCTGAAGTATCAGCGCTACTTGGCCGTATTCCTTCTGCCGTAGGGTATCAACCAACTTTAGCCACTGAGATGGGTCAACTGCAGGAAAGGATTACTTCTACTAAAAAAGGTTCTATAACTTCTGTCCAGGCAGTTTATGTACCTGCAGATGATTATACGGATCCGGCTCCTGCCACCACTTTTGCACACTTGGATTCTACAATTGCATTGGAAAGATCTCTTTCAGAGCAAGGGTTATATCCGGCTGTTGATCCCCTAGCCTCTTCTTCCAGGGCTTTAAGTCCAGAGATAGTTGGTCAGGAGCATTATGAGGTAGCAAGAAAAGTCCAGCAGATTCTACAAAGGTATAAAGAGCTGCAGGATATTATTGCAATTTTGGGTATGGAAGAGCTATCTGATGAGGACAAATTAACTGTTACAAGAGCCAGAAAAATTCAAAGGATGTTAACCCAGCCATTTTTTGTAGGAGAAACTTTCACAGGAATTAAAGGAAAATATGTTTCTGTCAAAGATACAATAAGATCTTTTAAGGAAATAGTTGAGGGTAAACATGATAGTAAGCCCGAACAAGCCTTCTACATGAAGGGGATAATTGATGAGGTTAAGTAGTAGATCCTATTCAAATTGCAGTTTGAGTTTTAAGTTTAGGGCTTGGGCTATTTTTTGAAGTAAACCCACAGAAGGATTGGCAGTCATATTTTCTAACCTGGAAATAACTGCCTGGGTAGTGTTTGCCCTACTGGCAAGCTCTTTTTGAGAGATTTTTCTTTTAATCCTGGCAGCAATTAAGGCCCTGCTGATTTGATATTCAGCCTCAGATTTCTCCCAGGCTTTTCTAAATTCCGGGTTTTTTAATCTCTTCTTTAAATCATCTTGTAGAGTGTATAATTTCATGTTTACATTATATCTTCTAGGATATAATCTTGTCAAGTCTTCTTTTGCCTTATTGCGTATTCATTATATCTTTTCATTGCTGTTTCTAGCTCTTTAGGAGGAGTTTTTTGCGATTTCTTAACAAATCCATGTAAGACTAAGACTTGTAATTGAGCTGGAATAACATATACCACTCTCACATTGTCTTTACCCAGAACTCTTATTTCCCAAAAGGGTGTGCCTGATAACTTTTTAATATGAGGAATCACTGACTGTAGTCCATATTCACGAATATTATGAAGCACCCTTAATAATTTAGATTGTGTCTGAGTTTCAAGTGTATCTAGAAAATCGCTGACCGGGTTATCTCCTGATGCAGAAATGTAATAAATAACCTTCCAATTATTCATTACTAAAATAATAACATGATAATAAGAGTGAACAAACCTTCCCTGCCTGCCCTCCTAACGGCGGGTAAACCGGCAGGCAGGTATATGAAGGGAACAATTGATGAGGTGAAGTAGGGACTTATTCTAAAACTGTAGATAATCCTAAGTGTTTTTTAACTTTGTTTAGCTCTGCTCTATTGATCTTCCATGCATCAGCAAATCCCTCTAGTCTGCTTTCTATATTGACAAGTGAGCCGCTGTGACCTTCCAATGTCTCCTTAACTTCTTCAGCATCTTC
>CAYSNN010000109.1:0-1909 GCA_964432475.1 uncultured Gammaproteobacteria bacterium | reverse complement strand
TGTGCCGTCGTAGCTCACCGGAAGAGCAAGCCCGTCCTAAGGGTTAGGCAGGAGGTTCGATTCCTCTCGACGGCGCCCCATATGTCCAAGCGTTTTAAATTAATACTAATTGTCAGATTTGTTGGGTATTTGCTGTTTTTTACAGGTTTAATTGCCTTTGTATTTATGCTGGGGCCTCTGGTTCAGGCAGAGTTTAGGTATAGGTTAGATAAAGTATTAGGTGTCAAAAGGACGATTGCCAGCGAGAGTGTGATTACCTCTCAAGATTCAAATACGCAAAATCGAGACGGACCGGGAGCTTTTGGAAATGTAACAGCTTCCGAGAATGGGATTGTGCCGGTTTCAACAGAGTATGGAATAGTAATTGAGAAAATAAATGCTAACGCCAGAGTAATTCCCGGAGTAAACCCGGGTAATGAAAGGGAGTATGTCACTGCTTTAACTGAAGGAGTGGCCGAAGCTTTGGGTTCAACTCCTCCGGGACAGCCGGGTAATCTGTATCTCTTTTCCCACTCGACAGACGCTCCCTGGAACATTGTCCGCTTTAATGCCATATTCTATCTTCTAAGAGAGCTTGATAAAGGAGATAGAGTGATTATCTTTTACCAAAATAAAAGATATGATTATATAGTTTATGCTAAAGATGTTGTTTCACCAACAGATGTATCATATTTAACAAACAGATATGATACTCCGGTATTAACTTTACAAACCTGTGATCCACCGGGTACTTTACTTAATAGATTAGTGGTAAGAGCAAAGCTGGTGAGCAGCTAAGTGACTTAAGTAACTTAAGGTGATATGATAAGCCCATGAGTAAACGCTTTATCATTACTATTATAACTCTACTGATTATTGCCCTAGCTGCCGGAGTGGCTATTTTTTTGGCAAAAGGTTATACCTTTTCTACAAAGGAGAAAAGAATTATTGGAACAGGGATTATAACCGTAGCTTCAGAACCTGATGCAGCATCAGTTTTTGTTGACGGCCATCTAACTACTGCAACCAATGCCACAGTTTCCTCGCTTGCTCCAAAAGAATATTCAGTCAAAGTAGTCAAAGAAGGTTTTATACCTTGGGAAAAGCAGGTCACTGTCAAGGAGGGGTTAGTGACAGAGCTTAAGATAACGCTTTTCCCGGCCATACCAACGATTTATCCGCTCACTTTTACCGGTGTAATAAACCCGGTTTTGTCTCCTGATGGTTCAAAACTTGCTTTTATAGTTTCCCCTTCCTCTGCCGGGGGTGTTAAAAAGGCAGGAGTTTGGGTTTGGACTATGGCCAATAACCAGCCTATTGCCTTTGCCAGATCTTCAGAACCACATCAAATTGCCACAAATGCTATCGCAGATTTTTCCCAGGCCAGTTTAAGATGGTCTCCTGATTCAAAGCAGGTTTTAGCAACAATTGGTCAAAACAATTTCCTGCTTGATTCTGACAGGTTAAATACAGATCCAAGAGATATTACTCCGATTCTTCTGGCAACTGAAAATGCTTGGGCAGAAGATGTAAAGCTAAAGACTGAGACTATGATGGTAAATATCAAGGATATAAAGTTTAGAAAGATTGCTTCCGACTCTGCTTTTTTAAGCTGGTCACCGGATGAAACAAAATTTATGTTTAGAAAAGATCCTGTTTTGGAAAAAGATAAAGGTAAGACTGATCTGACCGATATTAAAGTTTATGATTTGGAAGAAAGGAAAGAATATTTGCTTCCGTCTGCTAGGTCATATTTGTGGTTACCTAATTCAAGACACCTGATTTTAGTTGAAAAGTCAACAATCTCTTTGATCGATTTTGATGGTACTAATAAAGCAGTAATTTATGCCGGAAGCTTTTTAAACGATTTTGTTACCCCTTGGCCTGATTCTTCAAGACTTGTGATAGTAAGTTCTTTCCCAACTCCCAC
>CAYSNN010000108.1:0-1959 GCA_964432475.1 uncultured Gammaproteobacteria bacterium | reverse complement strand
TTACAGTTACCCTAGAAGACAATAACGGCGGCTCCTTTTCTACCTCCATCGGAGTGACTGTGGCCCTCTAGAAATTTGCTTCTAACCTCTAGATAATGGAACAACTCTTGAAATAACGGTTTCAAGAAGAAGTGTAGTTACCGCAAGAATATTATTATTTTGACTATAGTCTTATAGTTTGGTATAATTTAACGCTAATTATGCCAGAAAATAGACCTACCGGTGATTCAATCGAAGTATATGCTCGGAATCAAGTAGATGAAGAGCTTTTGAGGTTAATTACTAGACGAATACGTTTAGCTGACTTTGAGCAAAAAGGTGCGAAAGGTCTCCTCCCAGGAGTAAAAGCCTCAATCGCAACTACTATGAGTGAGATTGGAGGTTATGCTTTAATTGGTGGATTGTCTGAAGAAGAAGTCAGGAGGAAAGCTTTAGCTTCTATAGGCAAAGTCTTAGGCAATTTTGCCCAGGGGTACTATAATACTGGAGCAGTTTATGGAGCCATAAGAAAGGAAGACCAACCCACAATTAAAGAGTTGGAGAGGGAAATTGCAGGGGGTAGATTTTCTTTTATTACTGAAGAAACTGTTAGCAGATCAACTGAATTTAGAAGGAGGACAGAGGATGAGCTTCATGCAATAAAGGAAAAGGCTAATCAAGTTAACCAATTCTGTATAGGATTTAGCCAAAGAAAATGGCTTGATTTTGGTACAGAAGCAGAAGTAACAGAATTTAGGGACGATTTAGACCCTTCAGGTGGTGTACCTCTGAGTGTTCCACTTATCGCAGGTAGGGCTTTACAAATTCAAGTATCAGAATGGGATAAAAAATATTTCCCTCAAGATATGCAGCAAGACCAGACTGGAATTTATAGCGACCACTCTTATTTACCTTATAATGCTCTATTCTATTATCAGCCGAATCCTCAACCTGGCAGGCGTGTAATAAGACCGCTGACACCTTTTCAATTAGTACTTGTAGACAGTGGGATGGGTAGAAGGATTGGATCTAAAAACCTTGTAGAAGAAGGGGCCGGACTAAGGCTTGGGGCACTTTTTTTTGATCAAGGGACAATGGCCTTAATGCAAAAAATACTAAAACGAGAATTGGGATTTGATTGGCGCTCTGTCCGAAGAATGACATCAGAACAGATTATAAAAAGAGTAACTGATTTTGTCGGTGATAATGCAAGCGGAGCAGATATTATCGATGGAGAAGAAAGGCTGGAAACGCTTTTAGCTGAATATCAGGCTGAAGGAACATTTCCAGGTACCTGTAAATCCTTGGCTACATTGGTAGCTGGATTTTATGAGGCAATGGGGTTACCTTCACGACTAGTTGGGGGAATGGTATTTCTTAAAGATACAGGTAAACAGATTCCGCATGCTTGGGCAGAGGCATTTATGCCAGAAGTAGCATCCTGGGCGCTGATGGATGCTTCACTCAACCATAGATTCTTATATCCAGCCAGAGGAGATGTTTACTTTATGGAGAACATAATATACCCTTCCCACGCTCCTCTTAAAATTACAGTAGATCTTGCAAAATGACCCGTATTATCTAAAGTTGATCCACCTTAACGCAAAGATAGGCAAAAGATTTAACATTATACTGTAAGTCATGTCTCAAACTTAGCCTTCTTTATAGGAGCTGTCATTCCTTTACTGGCGATTATCCCCCATCCTTTATAAAGATTCAGTAGTTTTTTGTCTCTGTGGTAACTGTTTTATTGATCACAGGAATTGTCTGCGCTAAAGTGGGATGCGCCGGTGTAATTCGTGCTACTTTGTGAGTATTGGCAAACGAACTATTATTTTGACAATAGTCTTATAGTTTGGTATAATACTTCCTAATCCGGCCCAAAGTTTGGGCCTGTATTTTTTACTATGATAACTGATACTATAGCTAAAGCTTCTGTTATTGCAATATTTAGTTTAAATGCTCAAATAGCAAATATTA
>CAYSNN010000107.1:0-1991 GCA_964432475.1 uncultured Gammaproteobacteria bacterium | reverse complement strand
GCAAAAACAGGAGTGACAAGTGACAAGTGACAAGTGACAAGTGACAACACAATTACAGAAAACCCAACTAAGAAAACTTTCATAAAATCAGCATACAACAAGAAGGGGAAAAGGTCAAAAAACCAAAAAAAGAGGCAGCCGTCTGTTTCTGCCTCTTTGCGCCAATACTAGTCCTTTTACTTCTTTTTGTCAATATCTCAAGCTACATCAAAATCATACAGGGTAATTCCCGCATAGGCACAAAACAATTTTCAATTTTCAATTTTCAATTTTCAAATATGTCAGAATATCTACTTAATATATCAATCAAAGCAGACTTACTAAAATTTAGCTTGTGAAAAGGGGATGTGAAACAGCTTTAAAATTGTTTCATTGTTGAATTGTTAAATTGCTTTTTAATAACAATCGAGCAATAGAACAATTATTCGTAAGTTAATTCTTAGCATGATTGATCTTAAGTTAAGCCTGTGTTAAGATCAGAGAGCAATGAAGAAGTATTTACCTAGTCAAATTGAATCCAAATGGCAAAAAAGTTGGGTTGAAGATAAGATTTATAAAACCGAAGATACTTCTGATAAGCCTAAGAAATATATCCTGGATATGTTTCCTTATCCTTCAGGCGAAGGCTTGCATGTTGGGCACTTCAAACTTTATGTCTCATCGGATGTAGTATCCAGATACTACCGCGCAACCGGCTTTAATGTTTTGCACCCCATGGGTTGGGATGCTTTTGGCTTGCCTACAGAAAACTTTGCCATTAAAACCGGTATTCACCCGGCTAAAGTAACTACCCAGAATGTGGCTAATATAAAACGGCAGATGCAGCTTGTTGGTCTCTCTTATGACTGGGATAGGGAGATAAACACCACAGACTCTAACTATTATAAGTGGACCCAGTGGATCTTTTTAAAGCTGTTTGAAAAAGGTTTGGCTTATGAGGATGAGGTGGCGATAAACTGGTGCCCGAAAGATAAAACAGGTTTGGCAAATGAAGAGGTGGTGGCCGGTGTTTGTGAAAGATGTGGTACCAAGGTTGAGCAAAAGAAAGTCAGGCAATGGATTTTAAGAATTACCAAATATGCGGATAGGTTGTTGGAAGATCTGGAAGGTTTGGATTGGCCTGAGTTTATCAAACTGATGCAGATTAACTGGATAGGCAGAAGCGAAGGAGTTGCTTTTAAAGAAAAAGTCAAGGATCTTGATATAGAATTTGAGGTATTTGATACAGTCCCGCAAACCTTTACAGCTCAAACTTTCGCTGCTATTGCACCTGAACATCCAATGGTTTATGAGTTGGTAAAGGGAACAGAGTATGAAAAACAGGTTTTAGAATTTGTAGAGAAAATTAAACAGAAAAAGCTTGCAAATAAGTTTGACTTGGAAAAGGAGATGGGCGGGATATTCACTGGCCGTTTTGTCGATAATCCGTTTGGAACTGGAGATCTGCCTATTTGGGTTGCCTCATACGTTATAGCAGAGTACGGAACAGGGATTGTAAATGCCAGTGCTCACGATGAGCGGGATTTTGCTTTTGCTAAAAAATATGACATTCCCCTGAAGGTAGTAATGTTGCCTGAAGACAAGGAGTTGGCTGAAAAGGTTAAGAATTTGGAGGTTTGCTATCACCATGCAGGGGATGGAATTATACAGGAACCAAACGTAATTTCCGGGATGACATGGGCAGAAGCAAGGGAGCCCGTTATTAACTATATAGAAGAACAAGGGTTAGGCAAAAGAAAAGTTTTTTATCATTTAAGAGATTGGGTTTTTTCCAGGCAGAGATATTGGGGGGAGCCGATACCTTTAGTACATTGCCAAAAATGTGGGATTGTGCCTGTGCTGGAAGATCAACTGCCATTGAAGTTGCCTGATATAGAAAAATACGAGCCTACAGGAACCGGAGAATCCCCTTTAGCTGCTATTGAGAAATGGGTCAATACAACTTGTCCTAAGTGTGATGGTCCTGCTAAACGCGAGACCAACACCATGCC
>CAYSNN010000106.1:0-2104 GCA_964432475.1 uncultured Gammaproteobacteria bacterium | reverse complement strand
CTTATGAATTTAAATGGTCTCCGAAAAGCAAAGTTTTACCACCCAAAGAATGGATCACTGCTTATCCTAAGGCTGAGAATTTGTTAACGGTTACGTCAGATAATTACTTAGATTTTGTTAGCTAAGGATTTAAGCCTTGATGTATATTCCATTTTTTGAAGCTTTTCATCCAAGGTTAAAAGCTTAAATCCCAACTTTTCCTTAAGATATAAATAGGATGAATCATATACTGACAGCTTGTGTTTAACTGAAATTTCAATTGCTTTGGTTAAATCGGTATCTTCATAGGGTATAGTCAAAGCCAAGAATTCGTTTATCAGGTTAACTGCTTTCTCTAAGGGTATCCTTTCTCTTATAATCGCACTTTTTAACCCATTGATAACTTCATAGGGAAGTAAGTTGATAGAGTAAAGCTCAATGTTTTTCCGGGTGAATTGGTCAAAAATCTCGATTACTTTATCTTGTTTTTCATCGGGAAGAAGAAAGGCTAATACGAAAGACGCATCAACAATGAATTTAATAGACTTTTCTCCCTTCATTTATCAGTTTCTTATAATCAATTTTACCCTTAAAGGGTTTAGGTCTTAATTTTAAAATATTTTCAAAAGCCTGTCTGCGTTTTCTTAGAATTTCCTCTTCTATGTACTTTTCTTCAACAGCGGTTCTTACAAGTTCCCCTACAGAGGTATTTTTGGCCGCAGCCAGCTTAACCAGTTTGTTCCATAATTTTTCATCAAATAAAATGTTAGTCCGTTTGTTTAACATACACATACATATTAACATACATATCAAGATCTGTCAAAACCCTCTCTTGACCGCAAGGCAAATTGTATAGTATTGTTGATCTTATATGCTTCGAGTAGCGATTAATGGATTTGGCAGGATAGGCAGGAATGCTTTTAAAATTGCTTTGGAAAAATTTCCCAAGGACCTGCCTGCTCGCCTCGCTGAAGCTCCGGCCCGCCTAGACGCGAGGCTGGCGAAGCGGGCCGGCAGGCAGGGTATTGAAATTGTTGGTATTAATGACTTAACTGATGCTAAAACTTTAGCCCATCTTCTAAAATATGACACCTCTTACGGAGTCTGGAAAAGACAAGTTACGCATTCCGTAAGTGATATTATAATTGATAACAAATCTTACCCAATATTTGCCGAAAAGGAGCCCCGGAAGTTGCCATGGAAAGATTTAAAGGTTGATGTAGTTATAGAATCCACAGGTAGATTTACTGACAAAGAAGGTGCATCTTTACATTTACAGGCAGGCGCAAAAAAGGTAGTTATTTCTGCTCCTGCTAAAGGTGGAGGAGTGCCTACTTTGGTGCTAGGAGTGAACGCTAATAAATATGGAGGGGAAGAGGTTATCAATAATGCCTCATGTACCACAAACTGTATTTCTCCGGTGGTGGAAGTAATCAACAATAAATTTGGCATATTAAAAGCTGCTATGACAACAGTTCATGCCTACACTCAAGATCAAAATTTGCAGGATGGGCCACACAAGGATTTACGGCGGGCCAGAGCAGCTGCTGCCAACATGGTGCCGACTTCCACCGGCGCTGCCAAAGCCACTACTGAAACCATACCTTCTTTAAAAGGGTTGTTTGATGGAGTAGCTATCAGGGTACCGGTGCTCACCGGTTCTATTTCTGATCTTACTTTCTTAATCAAAAAAAAGGTGACGGTGGAAGAGGTTAATCAAGTTTTAACAGAAGCTGCAGCGGAAGATTTAAAAGGCATTATGGCTGTGACTAATGAACCTATTGTATCTTCTGATATTATTGGTAGAGAAGAGTCTGCCATAGTTGATCTGGGATTAACCCAAGTAATTGACGGGGATTTACTAAAAATATTTGCCTGGTATGATAACGAATGGGGTTACAGTAATCGCTTAATTGAGCAAGTAATAAATGTAGGCAAGGTTTGAAAGGTTGACAAGCTGGACTCTTTTTTGGTAAACTCATCCCAGTGTTAATACACATGACGAGAAACAACGCCGTTTATAGATAACCTTCACATGCTTTGGGTCTTCCCTGCATGCGGAAGACTCTCAAGCGTTGCATCCCTCAATACAGTTAAAAATTAAATAGGTGATTCGGGTTGGGCC
>CAYSNN010000105.1:0-2125 GCA_964432475.1 uncultured Gammaproteobacteria bacterium | reverse complement strand
CTTGTATCTAAATAGAAAATAACTTAAAATACTTATATGAAAATATATACCTATCGTACTATTATTGAACCTGATGAAAAAGGGTATCATGGATTTGTACCTCTTCTTAAAGGAGTACATACAGCCGGAGATACTATAGAAGAAACAAGACAAAATTTGGAAGAAGCCATCCGTTGTCATCTTGAAGGACTACAAAAAGATGGGATTATTCCTCCTCAAGAAAAAGATTCTCTGGAGGCAATCCAAACAATCACCCTTAATGCCTAAATTACCTGTTGTTAAAGCAAGAAAGCTCTATAAAACCTTGCAAAAATTAGGATTTTCCAAACACCACCAAGCAGGCAGCCATATTCAACTTAAACATTCTGATGGCAGAAGAACTACTATCCCCTATCACCCAACTAAAGAAATCAGGAAAGGAACCCTAAAGGCAATTATTGAAGATTTAAATATGACAATTGAGGAATTTACTGAAGCTATAAAATAATACCGGAGAAGTGGCGAAAGGTCCACAAAAAAGTGGGCTATACCCTAATTCAAACTTAAGATAATTTTACCAAAAGCTTTTTTTGAGGTTAATTTTTTAAAGCCTTTTTTGCCCTCTTTAAACGGTACAACTGAATCTATAACAGGTTTTATTGATCCCTTTTTGACCAAATTCAATATGGCTTTCATATCGGACATTCTACCTGCATATGAACCTAGAATATTAAGTTGTCTGGCAAATACACTGCCTATATTAACGACTCCTTCATCCATGAGAGTAGTTGCACAAAAAACCATAGTTCCATTCTTGGCAAGAGTTTTTATGGCTTCCGACCAAACCCCACCCCCCACGATATCAATTACATAATCAACACCCAAAGGATATAGTTTCTTAACCTTTTGCGGAAAGTTTTTTGTAGGGATAACACTATCCACTCCAAGTTTTTTTAACAAAGAAACTTTACTTTCAGAAGAGGTAATACAGATAACTGTACAGCGTTTTTGTTTTAATAATTGAACAACAACAGTACCTACGCCTCCTGTTGCTCCGGTAACCAAACAGATACCTCCTTTCTTAACTTTGGCCCGGTCAACTAAATGACGGGCCGTAGTTCCAGCTAAGATTAAAGCACAAACCCAATCGGGTCTTAAATTAGGAGGGATCTTATAAACATTTACTTTAGGTACAACCACATATTCTGCATAACCCCCTTGCCTGGTTCTACCAATGGTTCCTCCAAAATCACAGATGTTTTCATTACCATTTTTACATTGATCACATTTGCCGCAAAATATCCATGGGTAGACGGCTACTTGTTCATTACCAGGGATGGTCCTGCCAACAATTTCCGACCCTAAAATGTGAGGGAAAACAGTTGGACCCAATCTTTTTCCCTCCTTGATTAGAAAATCAAGATGATTTAAACCGCAGTATCCCACCTTAATTAAGACTTCATTACTTTTAGGAACAGGAGTATTTACCAGTTGAAAATCCAAAATATTTTCTGAGCCTCTTTTTATCAAAGTCAATGCCAACATCTTTAAATTCATGGGTTAAACATAGGCCAAGTTGTTCTGCGCATCTTTTCATCTCCTTCCAGTCGTTCTCCTTTCCAGATTGGTAACCTACCCTCAGCTAAAGCCGCTTGATATCTTGCAACACTATTTACATTATAATATTGCCATCCATTTACAAAGGGTAGGAAATATTTAAAAAGTAGAATCTTCTATCTCTCCAAATACCTGCTTCTCTTACGGCTTGTAGGGGTAGAATTGCTAATTTTTGGCGGGCTATTGTCACAAGTGCAGATTCCACCAAAGGAGTATTTTGGGAACTGGTATTAGGATTTGCTCCTATCAACTCGCCCATCAGAACTTGATTGTATACTCTCATATCTATAGAATCAATCTCTCATGCCCCACCACCAAACAGATAGGCAGGTGTATTCAAGCCGGTCGTATGGAACACTTTTCTTACTCTGCTCTATAGCAACTACCTTTCCCCTTCATCCTTCCTTAACTGTTTTGCATTTAACTTAACCATGCTGGAGAATATACCAAATTTCCTAAGAAGTGGCAAAAACCCCCACAAAAAAATCCCCGCTTGTGCAGAAGCGTAGGATTATGTGATATAATAACA
>CAYSNN010000104.1:0-2125 GCA_964432475.1 uncultured Gammaproteobacteria bacterium | reverse complement strand
AATAGTAATTTTTTCTTATTGTCATAGATAACAAAACTAAACATTCCATTTAGTTTGTCTAAACATTTAAAGCCCCATTCCTCATAAGCATGTAGTATCACTTCTGTGTCGGAATTAGATCTAAATGAATACCTGCCTTCGAGTACTTTTTTGACATCGGAAAAGTTATAAATTTCCCCATTAAAAGTAATGCAAATAGATTTATCCTGATTAAACATGGGTTGATGTCCATTTGGAGACAGATCAATAACAGCAAGCCGTGTATTACCCAAGGCAGTTGTTTCAAAGTAAGCAGTTCCATCATCATCAGGGCCACGATGTTTAATAGCATTAACAGCCCTATTTAGTGAAACTTTATTTGCAAATCCACCGTAGCCTACTACTCCGCACATTTAGTATAAATAATATTTTCTTAAGAAATTAAATAAAAAAAGTCTGCTTTTAGTAGGAAGCAAGCCAATCACAAGTTCCTGCAGAAAATTATACAATTTGTCAATTTTAGACATTTCATACCCATGCATTAATATGGCATTAAAGCGGATTAAAACTGTAGTATTCCACTGCAAACTGCTTTGACAAACAGAAACAGAATCATCATGCATCCGAAGTTTTAGCAGAGGTTTATCCAAATTCATAAATTTTCCTATTTTGCCGATCCGAAAATATAATTCATAGTCCTGACAGACTATAATAACTTCATTATACAGACATTTTTTCATAGCTTTCGCAATCCATATTGTGGCAGGATGAGCGAACGGACTATATCTAAACATATGTTTCCTTATAGCAGTATTTTCCAGATGGTATTTTCTTAAGTTTTTTATTGTTAACTTCGAATCACATATTTCTACATAGGAGCCGCTTACAACGACATCCGGGTTTTTTTCCATTAACTCTACCTGGAGTTTGAAGCGGTCCGGATACGACCAATCATCGGCGTCCATACGGATAATATATTTTCCGCGGGCGATCTTCAACGCTTTATTTAAACTTTTGGTTACGCCTTCGTTTTTTTTATTTTTTACCAATATAATTCTCTTATCTTTTTTTTTATATTCCAAAAGCTTACTATATGATTTATCCGTACTTGCATCATCAATAATAATGAATTCAAAATTAGTATATGATTGGTTTAAGATACTTGTTATAGAGTTAGAAACATATTGTTCAGAGTTATAAACCGGCATTATGACAGAGACAAACGGGGCATTTAATTGATCCATTGATATGGCATCATTCTATCACAATATCAATTCGGCATACATTGAAGCAACTTCGGGACTATAATATACTGAATTTAACATGCACTTAAATTTTTCTTACAAATTTTTCCTATTATTAATAATCATTCCACTAATTCTGGTTAGCATTTGGTTTAGAGATGGATTAATTATGGGAAGAGGTGAGGATGGTATACCCTTTGCTAGTCCTGCAAAAACCCTTGATACATCCGGAATTTGGGTAGATTATACAACAGGAATACTTAATTTGGGTCAGTTACCAAGGGTCACACTGTTTTATCCACTCTCTTTTTTGCATGAAAAGCTTCATATTTCAAATTTCATTCTTCAAGCTGCAACATATTTTATCTTACTTAGTGTGGGGATGATATCCTGTTTTTTTTTAGCACTAAATTTGCTTGATAAACATCAATATAAGTTTAAGATAGCTTTAATTTCCTCTATATTTTACCTATTAAACCCGTTTACCATAAGTCAAATCTGGGGCAGGAGTCTTACTCCTTTGTATTTTACTTTTGCTCTATTCCCTTTATCTATTTTAATTTTTTTATTTGGTCTTAATGAGAGAAAATATATTTTTGCTATTTTGCTTACCTTTACCTCTTTAATTTTTTCCACAGCTTTTACTTTTACAACGTTTATAATGGTTTACTGGTTAGTTTTGGTCCTGACTTTTATTTATTGGATAATCAATTCCACGCAAAAGAAGAAAGATTTTTTGTTTGGTTCTTCTTTTTTTATACTTTCTTTTTTTCTGTGGATTATAATAAATTTTTGGTGGCTACAAGTATATATTCCGGTTAATAATTTCACCATAGAACATTTAGGCAATTTTGAAGGAAACATTAACTCGCTTATAGGTGTAAGCAGAAATTTTACTCCTG
>CAYSNN010000103.1:0-2227 GCA_964432475.1 uncultured Gammaproteobacteria bacterium | reverse complement strand
AATTCATCAACAGGTTTTTCTCCACTGTTTGTTTCAAAGGTTAATATTGTCCAGATAATCTCTTCCACATCATGGATTATACCAAGTTTTGGCAATATGAAAGGATTTGGTGATACATACGGTTATCATTTGGTGGCTACAGGTAGAGCAGATATATTTTTTGAATTTGGTCCAAAAGCATGGGATATTTCTGCTTTCCAAATAATTATTAAACAAGCTGGTGGAAGATATTCAGATTTTGAAGGGAATGAATACGCACTGGGTGGAACATGTTTGGCTACAAATGGTTTACTTCATGAAGAAATACTTCAAATAGTTAAAACTGCTTAAAGTTCTAATCCTTTCATCCAGTTGCTATTATAAGGATAAAAGTTGAGGTTAAAAATAAAGCAGGGGTGGAAGGAATCGAACCCTCGTCATGGCTTTTGGAGAGCCAGGTCCTACCACTGAACGACACCCCTATTAATGGATAGTATACCAAATTGAAAATTGTAAATTAGATTTTTACTTCCTGGTGTTCTGTGGTTTTGATGCCCGCCTTTGGCGAGGCTCGCCGACTTTTATATTTTGGTTTCTGTATGCTCCGTTTGTCGGCGGCAGTGATAACAGAACTTATTCGAAGTAAGCTTTTCTTTTATATTTACCGTGTTTTTTGATGCTGTGTAATTTCTGTTTTTACAAACAGCACACTGGAACAAAAATAAATTACGGTTTCCTTTTTTAGCCATGAAAGAGATTATAACGTTTACGTTACAGGAAGTAAACAGTGAAAGGGCTGCCTTTCTTTAGAAAATCTAATTTCATAGCAGGTGTCCGGCTTTAACCCTTTTGGTTTCCAGATAAGAGCGGTTGTAGCTATTAGGTGTAACGACCAGTGGAATTCTGCCGGTTACTTTTACTTTATGCTTTTTTAAATCATCAATTTTTTTGGGGTTATTGGTCATAACTTTTACAGAGCCTATTTTTAAAGAAGAGAGCATGTGCGCGGCAATATCATAATCTCTTTCATCACCGGAAAAGCCCAGTATTTTGTCTGCCTCAACTGTATCAAAACCCTGGTCTTGCAGCGCATAGGCTTTTATTTTATTAGTAAAACCAATGCCCCGGCCTTCCTGGCGAAGATACAAAATCACTCCCTGTTTTAATTTTTCAATCTTTTCTAAAGACAGGGTCAGCTGATCACGGCAGTCACATCTTAAAGAGCCAAAGCCGTCCCCGGTCAGGCATTCCGAGTGTAATCTGACTGTCACATTATTTTTACCTGTAACGTCTCCTTTAATTAAAGCGGCGTGTTCTTTTTTATCTTTATTGTTTTGAAAAGCCACAATTTGAAAATTACCAAATTTGGAGGGGAGCTTGGCAACTGCCACAATTTTGACGCAGACCCCGCCAAATTTCTCGCCGGTGCAGTCGTGAGCTTCATTTTCTTTGAGTAATTGTTGAACCTTACTTGGAGGTATCATAGCTTTGTGTATATTTTACCAAAATAGAGGTTATTGTACTAGTTATACCTCAAGTCCCCAAACTTCGCCGACTATCCCTGATCTGTCTAACCCCTCTTGACAGAGAAATGGTGCTATGGTATCATGGTGCTATGAATATGGTTGCTACCAATTTAAGATTTCCTGCCGACGAATATCGGGAGATTAAACTTTTGGCTCTTTCTGAGGGTAAAAGTACAGCGGCACTAATTAGGCATGCCGTGTCTTTATATAAGAACAAGAAGTTAACTAGTTCTGTTCAGATCAGCCTGGCTGAAAAGTTTAGAAAATCTGCAATCAAAATTAATACCCCCGTCCTGGATTTGGTTAAAGAGGGCAGAAAATCTGAATGAAAAAAGTTGTTGTTGATGCTTCGGTTTGCCTCAAGTGGGTTTTTGAAGAGGCAGATTCGGAAAAAGCAAGAAACTTGCTCACTTTAACGGAAAAGGGCGATATCTTGCTTTTTGCTCCGGAGATTTGGGAATATGAAATTGTTAATGGTTTTGCTTCGGCAATGTTGAAGAATAAGTTATCTTACGCAAAGTCAAAGAAACTTTTGAGGCTGATTCTGGAAGCAAAGCCGCAAATAATTTCTACACATGAACTGCTCTTAAAATCCTTGGAAAATTGCCATAAATATAGAATTTCTGCTTATGATAGCGCTTATATAACCTTAGCAGCGGAAAATGGGATTATTTTAATTTCGGCTGACGAGAAATTGGCGCAAAGAGTGAACAATCTTAATA
>CAYSNN010000102.1:0-2344 GCA_964432475.1 uncultured Gammaproteobacteria bacterium | reverse complement strand
TATATTCATGACCTTCTACCTCCACTACAGCCATGTTGTTTTTACCAGACTTGATGGTATAAGGCAGCCATTCTTTATCCCTTTTAACCTCAGGATCATCAAATTTTCTTCCCATCAGTCTTTTTACAGAAAAAATAGTTTCTTTGGGGTTTACCACAGCCTGACGTTTGGCTACCCTTCCGACTATATTTTTAGTCGGATTAACAACAGAGGGGATAATATTTTCCCCTTCAGCACTATGAATAACTTTGGGCTTTCCGCCCTCCATCACCGCCACTGCTGAATTTGTTGTCCCTAAATCAATTCCAACAATCTTAGCCATTATTTTCTTCCTTTCTGCCTACCACTACCTGGGCCGGTCTTATCACCCTGTCATTTAAAGTATAACCTTTCCTGACAACTTCTAAAATTATATTATCCTCACCCACCCTTGTGTCAACTGCCTCCTGCAAAGCAGGATTAAATTCACCCGAAGCTTCTACCTCTTCCAGTCCTTCTGTCCGGAGGATTTGCTTAAACTCTTTAACCGCCAGCTCCACCCCTTTTGCCCAACCAGACTGTTTCTCTTCTTCAGATAATCCGCCTAAAGCTGTTTCCAAATGATCCAGTACCGGTAAAAGCTTTCTTATTAACTCTGCCCCCACAAAAGAAGTGAGTTCCGATCTTCCCTGGCTGATCCTTGACTCCAAATTTCTATAATCAGCCACAGCTCTTATTAATTGATTCTCAAGATCAGATACTCGTTGTTCTAATTTATTCTGTTCTTCTAATTTCTTTTTACTCATATCCTCCCTGCCTGCTGAATTACATCTCTGACATATTTTACATAAGGCAAAATCAGTGAAAAATTCATCCTGGCAGGCCCTATCACCCCAACTATACCATCCTTAGCCGGGTCCAATTCAAACTTAGTAAAAACAAACCCTGTGGTACGCAAATTTTCAAACTCCATATCCTCTCCAAATAAGATATGGACCGGACCAGACCCTTGAGCGCGTCCGATAATATCTTGCAGCCTTGGGAACTCATCAAATAAACCCAAGACAAACCGGGTCACATCAATATCATAAAACTCCGGCCAATCCAAGATATTGGCTGCCCCTGCATAAAAAACCTGCCTATCGTTATCTACAGCCAATCCTAACATATCACACTGCTTGGCAAGCGCCTTGACAGCTTCTTTTAATACCCTCTCCTGTCTGTGCCTTTGAGACATCAGCTGCTCTTTAATTGAAACCTCTGCTGTAACAGGCAGCTGTTTTTCCTTCATCAGCTCCGCAACATACAATCTAAAACCCATTGATGTCGGTACCCTGCCTGCCGAGGTATGAGGCTGGCGTAAAAACCCCGCCTCTGTCAATCTGACCATTTCAATTCTGATAGTGGCAGGGGAGACTCCCAAATCATGTTTTCTCTCAATTACTTCAGAGCCTACCGGTTCTGCCGACTCAATATATTCTTCAATAATGGCTTTTAAAAGCGCTTTCTGTCTGTCTGTCAAATCTGTCATATTGCTACTAGCAGTAAGATACCATGAGTGCTAACAACTTGTCAATACCTCTATTTTTTGATTCTCCAAAGTGGTAAAATGACATAATCAACTTATGATTAAGAAGACAAATCTATTAAAATATACTGTTGTTTATACTCAAGAACCTGAAGGCGGTTTTACTGTTACTGCCCCAGCTTTACCTGGTTTAGTAACTTATGGTAAAAATTTAAGTGAAGCTAAAAAGATGGCGATTGATGCAATCAAGTTGTATTTAGAAAGCTTATCCGCACATAAGGAGCCAATTCCTTCTGATGAAAATTCTTTTATCAGCTCTGTAGATTTGGAATTTCTTCCTGCTCATGCCTAAAATTTATACTCCCAAAGAAATTCTTAAAAGATTTCAGAAATTAGGATTTGTAGAAGATAGACAAAGTGGTAGCCATAAAATTTTGTATCATCCAGTAACAAAAGATCGGGCTGTGATTCCATACCATCTCAAAGAGTTGCCAAAAGGAACTTTTTCAGCTATTTTAAAAGAATCAAATATCTCGAAAGAAGAGTTTGAGAAAGCCAAATAATGATGCAAAAAGGGCAAGCTGTAAATACTAAAACAGGAATTTTCTCCTTTATTCAGATAAAATAAGGCTTAATTAAACAGCCAGCCCTTTACCATGATAATTTCTGAGTTTGGGGTTAACATAGGCAATTAAAGAGGTGATTAAAATTGTGCCTACTCCACCTATTACTACCGTAGCCGGCCCGCCAATAGCCGCTGCCAAAAATCCGGCCTCCATCTCCCCCAGCTGCGGCCCTCCTTGGAAAAAGATTCTCATGACTGAAGACATTCTTCCC
>CAYSNN010000101.1:1390-2412 GCA_964432475.1 uncultured Gammaproteobacteria bacterium | reverse complement strand
GACGGGGTATCGTAAACGAAAGTTCTTGTTACACTATTTTGTGACCGCGCAGTAAACTGCTAGATATTTATGTAACAATAAAAGACAATCTACTGAAATTATGGAAGGAATGGAACAAACAAACCAGGGATTGGTATCGGACCAACCCTTTTTACGGCACTTAACAATTAACCTCCATTGACTCACAGCTTTAATTATTGTACTTTTTAATGGATGCCCCAAAGCCAACATATATTATTAAACCGGCTTACTCTTTTTATCCTGCCAATAGTTTTATTATTGGCAATCCTTGGGCTTGTCATTTTTATTCCCACTAATTTCTATTTTAATCTTTATTCCCTTTTCTCCCCCCGGGCAGTTACGGTAAATAGCAGAGCAGTTTTATGGAAAGATTTAAAAGATGAACTTGATTTAGTCAGTATGGATAAATCATTTAAAAACCGCCAACAAAAATTAGAAAGGGCTATAGATAAGGCGGTCGAAAGAGAGTTGCTTAGACAAGCCTTAGCCACAGAATCTGCAGCCCTCGCCCATTTATCCTATTACGATCAATACCGTGAGCTTAAAACATTCGTTAAACACAGTCTAATAGATAGAAGTACCGGAGAGTATTTTGTTGTTGTCACTACCCCCCGTGAAGCAACAGAAAGCGCCGAAGTGTTAAAAAAACAAGCTAAGAATGAAATTCTGGCTATCCAAGCTCAGCTAAAAAAGGGTCAGGACTTTAAAACTATCTATGCTGATGCAGAAAAAAATCCTATCATCAAAAAATTAAATTTTAGCTACTTTTTACCAGGAACATATCTGGAGAGTGTAACAGAGGAAGATTTCCCTATATTTGTAAAAAGCTTTAGAGAGGCATTTTTTAAACTCAAAGAAAAAGAAGTATCAGATATTTTAATCTTACCCTGGAATGAATCTGATACGAAATCAAGTGGAGAGTTTGCCTACGCTGTAATAAAAATAGAAAAGACTGGTCAAAACCAATATAAAAATTACGACGAGTGGTTAACAGATCGAAA
>CAYSNN010000101.1:0-1380 GCA_964432475.1 uncultured Gammaproteobacteria bacterium | reverse complement strand
TTTACGCCTATACCCTTTTATTTTAAATGGCTATGACAATGAAAAAACTAAGACTTTTTTTAATACTATTTTTTTCCGGATTAATTCTTTTTATTTATGCTCCTCAAACACAAGCCTACCACCTAATTTCCGGTGTAGTGGATTGTGCTCCTTCACCGCCTTCCTCAAGTTGTCCTACAGGCGATGCATCAGTTGGGGTTAATTTTACCGGTCTACAACCAGCACATTTAGACGCAGGCACATTTAGGGTAACTGTAAGTAATAGCGGAAGCTACCAATGCGCTTATTCCTCCACCGGTACTGCCGGCAATAGCGCTTATTGCAACGCTGCCTATAACAGCAGTACCGGCAATATCGAATGTCAGGTAAATCATCTGGATTGCAGAAACGGCGAATTTAATGTTACAGTCAGCGCACCTACCGGATATTTATGTACTGCTTCTCCGACCTCTAAAACTTTAGATAACTGTGCTAATAATACTGCAATAAACGTTTCTTGCGCACCCCCGCAACGACTTATTTCGGCAACCTGTAAGGTCAACGGAGGTACTGCTGATGTCACGGTTAATGCAGGCATCTCTGTTACTTGGTCTGTAAGCAATCCAACAGGTGGGAATGAAACATCTTATTCATATTCCTGGTCCGGAACTGACAGTTTAAGCGCCACCACACAATCTGTCGCTAAAACATATTCTGCTTCAGGAACAAAAAATGCTTCAGTCACTATAACTTCAGGCACACAAACACTTACCCTAAATAACGCTGACTGCCCTACTGTAACAGTAAATGCCTCCCCTTCCTGTCCCTGTTCTCAAACTGAAAATGCCAACTATTGTTTAGCTTCTGCCTATACCAATTCCTGCGGAACCAGTTGTACCGGCACTAAAACCTGTCCCCTGGGAGAAGACTGTAATACTTCAACTACCCCCAATAGCTGTGTCACAAGTCCTACCCCAAGGTGCTCTACTGTGGTTACATCAGTAACCGGACCGGATTCTTCAGGTAAATATACTGTCAATGCTCAGGTCAGCACAGCCAATATTACACCTTCCAACATCACTGATATTGACTGGTATATGAACGATCCAACCCATCAATCCCCAATAGGAAACGTCAATGGGGTCAATGAGATTTGGAAATCCACCTCAAGAACATTAACCGGTGTTAATCCCAATTGTAACCAAATCCTGGACACCACAGTCAAACAAAGCACAGTAGTGACAGAATGCAATCCTGATGCTGCCTTTAATGCCGGCTGTACCAGTAGCCCCGCCGGATCAGCACCTACAGGTTCAAGCTCAAGCTGCACGGCCACCGGTTCTAATTGCAGCTCCGACTCAGAATGCTGCACTAATATATGTGCATCATCAGGCAGATGTT
>CAYSNN010000100.1:0-2464 GCA_964432475.1 uncultured Gammaproteobacteria bacterium | reverse complement strand
CTGATGGTAGAACTGAAAGGAAAGCTAATTGTGATGTAGAAATGGCTTTTTATTTGATGAAGAAGCCAAACTTGAAAGAGAAAAATTAGTAACCCCCGCTTAAATGCTGGATACAGGTGGTATAGTTAATAAGTGTCTTCTACTCCTTTTAAGTTTCTTGCTTGTTTTTTAATTGCTATATTGGGGTTCGGTCTGTTTTATTTTCTAAATAACGGATTAAAGCATAACCTTTCTTCTACTAAGGGAGTAAGTATTACAAAAGAGCAAAAAGTTAAGTATCCTCAAGATTACACAATAGTTATGCTTGGGGATTCCATGACTGAAACTTTAGGAAACTCCACCGAGTTAAAAGAGTACCTTACAAATTATTATAAAAAATCATTTGAAGTTTTAAACTATGGCTTTGGGTCAACAAATATCTTATCTGTAGTTGACAGAATTACTAAGGAAACCGAGCATGGAAGAAAGTTCATGCCCATCGCAAAAATTGATTATGATCTAATTTTAATAGAATCTTTTGGGGAAAACCCTCTTTCCCAATACCCTTTGGAAGAAGGATTAAAAAGGCAAAGGGAGGGACTGGATAAAATTATAGCAATTTTAAAGAAGACAAACCCAAGAGGTAGGATTGTTTTTGAAGCTACCATCTCCCCAAATAAAGTAATTTTTGCAAAAAACCAGATTGACTTAAGTGATGAAGTGAGAGCTCAGTGGGTTAAGGAAAGAATTGCCTATATTAAAAACCATATTGACTATGCTAATTCTCACAATATTCCGATAATTAACGTTTTTAAGGATTCCTTAATGGAGAATGGTGACGGGAATCCGGATTATATTAACACCCAGGATTATATTCATCCATCACCTTCGGGAATAATCTTTATCAGTAAAAAAATTGCAGAATATATCTATCAAAACAAAATTATCTAGTTAGAGTTTAGGCTGGATGCAGTTCGTACCCGATTAGACGATTTAAAGTCTTTTCTTGTGCTGGGCTACTCTATTCCATATACTCTAAAAACTTCTGAGGTGGGTGGGCAGATTATAATCCTGAGATTATCGAAGGACCTTAGAGCGATTAGCTCGCAAACTTTGTTTACTTTGTACCCAACTAAAGGAATTTGTACCTATTAGGTGAATTGGGGTATTAATGGTACAATGCAATTATTCGCATTTGATTTAGTTTTTTAAAAGATAAAGATACTTCACTTTCCACCTGTATCTTCTTCTCGCATTAAACCACTTCACTTTCAAACACATAATATGAAAGTACTATTTATAAGTCCTAATTCACCCTTTGAGAGTATTGGCGGAGTTGAACGCTACGTTATAAACCTCATAAATTATTTTAAAGTTGAAAAAGATATGAAAACCTTTCTTATACTTCCGACAACCCAAAAAAGCCACACTGTTGAAGACGGGAATATGACTATTTACTATGACAGCAATCTTTCCATCCCCCGTAAAAAGCAGTCAGCTTCGGACATAGCCTGTAATGCACAAAGATTTTCGGATCTGGTGGAGGATATCATAAAAAAGCAGAATATTGACGTGATCTGTGCAGAAAATATTCTCTTTGGTCCACCTGCAGCTTACAGTTTGAGATTAAATATGATAGCAGCTCTTTACAAGATACCACTCATGTTGCGTCTTCATATGTATCCTGAAACTCCTCTTCAGATAGCTCTTACCAATGAATTGATGTGGAATCGTGTAAGTTGTGTTAGCAGAAGCGTGGCCGGAGACTGCTTCCAAAAGGGGACTGATATCAATAAACTTTCGATTGACTATTTGGGAGTAAATACTCTTGATTTCAATCATGCTACTGATCCTAAATTTAACCTAAAAAGAGAGCTGGGACTCGAGAGTAACACTAAGATAGTGCTCACTGCCGGAAGAATAATTACAGGAACTAAGAATATGCTTAGGGAAAAAGGGATGATAAATCTTATCGAAGCGTTCTCCAGAATTTCTCCGCGTTTTCCGAAAATTCGTCTTTTGATTGGTGTGGCAAAGGCTTCCGCTAATTTAAAGGATGAGTTTGACAACGCTTACGAAATGCTTCTTGGTTATATCAAGATTAACAATATTGAAGATAAAACAATTGTAAGGATGTTTGAGCTGGACCAAATGCCAAATACGTACAGAGGTTCTGATGTTTTGGTTCTTCCTGCGGAAAAAAATGAAACACTTGGCCAAATATTTATTGAGGCAATGGCTTGCGGCCTTCCGGTAATCGGAGCCAAAACCGGAGGAATGCCTGAGATTATTAGCGATGGGTATAGCGGATATCTCGTTCAACCTAATGACCCGATCATTTTGGCTCAAAAAATTGAAAAAATTCTTAACGATCAAAAAGAGAGAAATATGTTTATAAAAAACGGACATAAAACAGTAGAGGAAAAATTCACTGCAGAAAAGCAATTTTCAGACTTTCATAAATTGCTTATGAGCACCATGATTA
>CAYSNN010000099.1:0-2498 GCA_964432475.1 uncultured Gammaproteobacteria bacterium | reverse complement strand
ATTTTTTTAACTCTTCTAAATTTGTTCTTTTCTTTTTTGTTTCCTCTTTTGATTCGGCAGAGGTGGCGATAGGCGTGCTACTTGGGGTAGCGGTAGGTTCCGGAGAAAGACTTGGGGAAGGTTGGGCGCTGTCGCTGGCAATGGGTTGGGGTGTAGCAGACGGAGCAGGGGTAGCAGAATCAGATGCTTCTGAAACAACTTCTAAAGGTGTAACAATCTGTGCAGACTCTGTTGCATCTTCAGCAAGTACTAAAATAGGGGTGGAAAGCTGGCCGAATATCAGGGCAAAAATTAAGACCCACGAAAGAATCTTTTTCATGACGAAGAAGTATACCTTATAGTAACGACTTTGTCAAATGTTATGGGTTAATAAGTTTTAACAGCGGGAAATTTTTGCCACCCTGGGGGGACATCACAAGGTGGTAATTGGCGCTTGTCTATAGGATGACGGCTTATAAAATAGGAATATCACTATAATTATTGTTTACCTTGGTATCCAGATCCAATAACCCTGAACTTCTTCAAAAGACGGAGCCCCCACAGGAGAATCCAGCGATGCAGAAGGGGTAGCAGTTTTGGGGATAGGAGACGTCCAGGCACCGGAGGCTCCAACTTGTCCTAAATTTTTAGTCACTATGGCTAAATCAAAAGCATTGACCACGTTGTCTTTATTTAAGTCAGCAAGCTCATTCCAGTTGGCAGATTTGGAACTTGCCCCAAAAGCTCTTTGAACTATACTTAAATCAGCTTCAGTGATGGCATTATCTTCGTTTAAGTCGCCTGAAAGCATGTTTAAAGCTGCTCCTTCATTGAGAGTGGAAACAGTAGGGGACATGGAAAACTCGGATGAGGCGGCAATTTGTGATGATCCTTTAATTAAAGCAGTATATTTTGTGCCTGGAGTTAGACCTGCTAAAGACAGATTGCTGTATGTGCCCGAGGCTGGTAAGTCTACTGAGAAAGAAAGTAAGAACTTGGGATTTGGGGAAAGTGTACCCTCAGCAATTCCTATGAATAGTTTGGTAGCCTGATTACCGGCTGGTCTGCCTTCTAAGATGGTTTTCAAAGATAGGGTGGGGCCAAAAGAGGTGGCAATAGTTGGAGATTCAGAATAAGAGGCGGGAGAGGGGGTCGTTTCAGGCTGTAAATTGCTCACATTAGATTCTGAAGCGCTGAGCAGATCCTTCACTGCAGGTGTATTGTTAGGTAAAGGAGAAGCCTTGGGGGTAGGTTTGGCAGTTTTAGGCTCAGATGCATTGCTATTTATGGTTTGAGTTTGAGAAGCCAGGTATGCTCCAATCGGGATAGAGATTAGGACAAAGATATATATTCCCAGCATCAGCTTTAGTTTAAAAGTGGAAAACATTTGATTAGGGTACAGTTTACAGTGGACAGTGTACAGAAAATCCTGTAACCTAAAACCTGTACCCTGTAACCTATTTATAGTGTATATTTAATAGAGTAAGTTTCGCAACTGTTATGCTAAAAATCATATTTAACGCTTTTTTGGGGATAGTTCTAATCTTTATCTGGTCACGCTTTGTTGATCTTGGAAGTATTATCCAGACTTTGTCCCAGGTTAATATTATAAATTTGGTTCCGGTATTTTTATTTATGTTTTTGTCTCCCGTAATTCGTGCGGTGAGACTCCAAATCTTCTTGTCTGAGATTAAAAAAATCAGCCTAAAAGATCTGATTTTTTTAAACGGGGTAGCACAGATGCTAAATTTTTTTATCCCGATCAGGGCAGGGGAGATTGCAAAAGGGGTTTATCTTAATACAAATTATAAACTGGATTTAGGAAAATCCGTAATTTGGATCTTTTTAGACAGGTTTGTTGATTTTCTGGCTGTATTGCTGCTTGCTTCTATACTTTTTTTCTTAGTCCCGACCGCTCTTAATATAACGTTCATAATGATTATAATTGTCATACTAAGCTTCGGCTTGGCTCTAACCTACCTGGCAGTTTTTAAAGGGGAAATTTTTCGAAAAGTTGCCAAATTTTTGAGTATGCTTTTAATAGAAAAGCATATTAAGTTATATTTTGATAGGGTTTCAAATTTTGTTTTAGACTCTTTTAAAGTTTTAAATAGGCACCCTAAGGATTTAGCTTTGATGACTTTGATTACATTTTTGGCTTATGCAGCTGATGCAGCTGTTTGGTATTTCACATTTTTAGCTTTAGATCAAAGTCAGGACTTTTTTAAGATGTATCTTGGGCAGCTGCTGTCTGCTCTAACTTATCTGATCCCTGCAGCACCGGGTTATATAGGTTCGGCTGAGGCTTCAGGTTTGCTGATACTTTCCGGCATCTTTAAGATAGAGGCTAATTTAGCCTCTGCTATGATAGTGTTATTTCATATAAACAGTGCAATTTTTGTGATAATTTTTGGCTTGATTTCTATTTTTAGCCTCAAAATTGATTTAGGAGTTATTTTACGAAAAGCTTTAAAGGGACAATAGTTTAATTTCTTACACTTCGCCCTATTGACGTACCT
>CAYSNN010000098.1:0-2563 GCA_964432475.1 uncultured Gammaproteobacteria bacterium | reverse complement strand
ACCTGAATATTTAGAAAAAGCAGAAATAGCCGGCGGAGGATTTATAAATTTTTTCTTAAGTACTAATGCTTTATTAGAAAATTTACAGAAAGATCTTTCTCCAAAGCCTTCCGGAAAAGATAGAAAGAAGGTGAGTGTGGAGTTTACTGATCCTAATCCTTTTAAAGAGTTTCATATTGGCCATATGTTTAGTAATGCTGTCGGTGAATCTTTAAGCAGGTTGTTTGAATCTCAAGGTTTTGAGGTAAGAAGAGTGAACTATTTTGGGGATGTGGGCATGCATGTGGCTAAATCTATCTGGGGATTAAAGCAAAAGCTAACAGAAGAGAAGCTGAATTTAGAAGATATAGAAAAAAAATCACTCAAAGAAAGAGTGGGATTTTTAGGGCAGGCTTATGTAAAAGGTACCCAGGCTTTTGAAGATGATCAGTCTCAAGCTGAGATTAAAAAGATAAACCTACTAATATATATTGCTGCCCAGCAGTATTTGGAAGAAAACGGAGAATTTCAGCCTCAGGCTGATTATAAATCGTTGGTTCAGTTTACACCTGATGAGCTAAGTGAGGTAAGGAAGTTGTTTGAGGCAGGCAGAAAGTGGAGTTTGGACTATTTTGAGAGTATATATCAACTTTTAGGCACTAAATTTGATGGTTTTTATCCGGAGAGCATTGTAGGAGAGTATGGTTTAAAGGAAGTGTTAAGTCATATTAATGACGGGATATTTGAAAAAAGCGATGGTGCTATCATCTTTCCGGGAGAGAAATTTGGATTACACAACCGGGTTTTTATAAACTCTTTAGGCCTACCCACTTATGAGGCTAAAGAATTAGGGCTAGCTTTCAAAAAATATCAGGATTATCCTTGTGACAGGTCAATTATTGTGACAGGCAATGAGATTAATGAGTATTTTAATGTGTTGATGCTTGCATTAGAAAAAATTTATCCGGATATTGCCCGCAAAACTACTCATATCGGTCATGGGATGGTCAGGATGGTAGGCGGTAAGATGAGCTCCCGAAAAGGTAATGTTTTAACCTTTGATGAGCTATTTGAGGCTGTGAAAGGCAAAATCGAGGGTTTACTAAAAGATTTTACAGCTCAGGAAAAAGAGCAGGTTTTAAATAAAGTAAGTGTCGGCGCTATAAAGTTTGCTATGTTAAAGCACCAGCCTGCAGGGGATACTATTTTTGATATAGATAAATCAGTTGCCTTAGAAGGAGATAGCGGTCCTTATGTACAGTATACCTATGCAAGGTCTAAGTCTATTTTAAGAAATATGGCATCGCCCGGTAAAGTTGATCCTGAAAGTATTGAGTCTTTAGAAAAAGAAGAAAGGCAGATCTTGCAAAAAATAGAATACTTTGAAGATACGATAAAAGAGGCTGCAGCAAGCTTGAGACCAAATATAGTAGCCTCCTATCTCTTGGAGCTGGCCGGTGTATTTAATCTTTTTTATCAAAAACACAGGATTATTAATGCAGCCGAGGGTAAAAGGGAAATTAGACTGGTTTTAACCAACGCTGTGGCTGCTATTTTAAAACAAGGGCTTAATTTATTAGGAATAGAAGCACCGGAGAGGATGTGATGTTTAAAAGGTCTTATCAAAAACGATCTACTAATCCACTGTTTGTTATATTCAGACTATGTTTGAGTCTGATTATGTTTGGCATATTGCTTGTGGGAACTTATGCTGCGTATAAGCATTTTTCAGGTTTGGACCCTTTAAAACTTGACCCATTGGCAGTAGTTAACAGTCTGGCAGGAGCAAAAACTCCGCAGCAATTTATTGCAGTGTTGTCTTCTGTAAAGCTTACTCCGCAGCTCAGCGATAAAATCTTAGGTCAAACCGTTAAGCAAAACGATCAAGTAGTTTTGGAAAGTTTAGGGAAAAATAACACCAATACTCCTGCATCAAATGTATCCTTTAGGTTTCTTTTGGTTGCAGATTCACATAATGATAATGTTAATTTGGCAAAAGCCATTGCTCAAGCCAAACAAGCCTACCCCGACTTACAATTTATCATAGGACTAGGTGATTACACTGATGTGGGTACTGTAGAAGAACTCAAAAAAGCCAAAAATGAGTTTGATTTATCCAATTTGAGATATTTTTTACTAGTTGGTGATCATGACCTGTGGGATGCCAGAAATAGGGGGCTTGTTCCTACTATCAACTTTAGAGACTTGTTTGGTTTGTCTTATCAATCCTTTACATACAAAGATTTTAGATTTTTACTTCTGAATAATGCTGACAATTATTTGGGAATAGACAGTCAGCAGCTGGAGTGGATTACTAAGGAGCTGGATAAAGCTAAAAGCGAGAGTAGCAAGGGAATATTTGTTTTTGTGCACGAGCCTTTGTTCCATCCATCCTCCGAACATGTAATGGGTGCAGTGGAAAGTAAACTTAAGTTGCAAGCTAAGAGTTTAGTCTTTCAACTTAAGGCAGCCGGAGCAGCAAAGGTATTTTCAGGGGATATTCATTATTTTAGTGAATATGAAGAACCGGAAACAAAGCTTTCTATGGTAACAGTTGGAGCAGCAGGAATCCAGCGTAATCCTC
>CAYSNN010000097.1:0-2696 GCA_964432475.1 uncultured Gammaproteobacteria bacterium | reverse complement strand
TGTTATAGGGGATAACCCTAAAGCCAGCACGGATAGCAGAAAGTTTGGACCTGTTAAAAAAAGCCAAATTGTCGGTAAGGTGATTTGGGTGTCCTAACTATTTAAAATAAAGATAAAATCTGCTAGTATTAAGAATATGACTTACAAAGTATTTCTTAAAAAAGGTGATGATGGAAAATATGTTGCTTCTGTGCCTTCTCTGCTAGGTTGTCATTCGGAGGGAGATACCATTGATGAGGTTATGAAAAATATCAAGGAAGCAGCAAGAGGGTATCTAAAGGTTGCCAAAAAATATGGTGATAAAATTGGGGGAGACGATACCCAGACTTTGGAAACCACTCTATTTATATCCTCAATATGAAACTTCCGGTTGTCTCCGGTAAAGAATTTATTAAGAGATTAAAAAAGAAAGGGTATGAATTTGTCCATCAGGAGGGTAGTCATATGATTATCAGATTAAAGTTTCCACCTCACACCAAACTCTCAGTACCCAACCATAAAGAATTAGATAGAGGATTACTAAGATCTCTACTCAAGGATGCGGAGATCTTTGTAGATGAGTTTATTAATCTAAAGTAAAACTGACAGCAGAGGATTTGGCCCAATAGGCTATATTTAAATTAGTACTATGGATGGTAAAGATTTACAACCTCCGGTTGAACAACGATTCCTAAATCCAGAAGTCTCTCCTAATAAACTTGGGTTACGCTTTTTTGAAGCTCAAATAAGCAAAAGCGGTAACAGAGATAAAAATAGTCCGGACAATGAAGATACTGTCAGAGCATCAACTGTAGATAGTTTTGTTATTGTTTGCGATGGCATGGGTGGCTTAAGAAACGGTAAAATTGCCAGTGAAACAGCTGCATCGGAAGTAGAAAAAGCACTAAAATGGGTCCCTGACAATGATCCGCAGTATTTTCAGCAATTAGAGAAAGCTTTGGTAGGTGCCTCTCAAACAGTAAGGACCAGATTTCCTCAAGGCGGAACAACAGCTACAGTTGCAAAGATTATCGAGATAAACGGACAAAGAAAATTGAGAGTCGCAAGTGTTGGCAATTCAAGGGCTTACTTAGTTAGAGGTCAAGATGGCATGGTAATACAAATAACAGAAGACGACAGCCTAGTAAACCTGGAAGAGAAAGACCCTAACAAAAGATTGAGTGTTAATGACAAGCTCAATAGAGTTAGGTCAGCCCAGGATTACGCCCGATTAAGCCCACAAGAAAGAAGCTGGTTTGATAGAAGGAATCAAATTACTCAGTACCTTGGCAGTCCAAACATCATAAAACCACATTTCTATGAATACGATCTAGGAGATGATGATCTTGTGGTTTTAGTAACTGACGGGGTGAGCGATAATCTGGGAGATCAAATCGCCACACCTTTACAAAATCCTAATATTCCAACTAGCCGCAAAGCCCAACTTTTAGTAGACGGGGCGTTTAATTATTCGAAAGTACAGGGAGACCCAAATTATAGAAGGGCAAGTATTGATGATTGTTCTGCAGTTATAATTGATGTGGGAGAAAAAATACCCGATAAAAAATACTACATCCAGCAAGTTGCAACTTTTGCCAGCCTACAGGATAAAGCTGAAGCCCTGCAAAGATTAACTCAGGTGCTTAACAAGGCAGCTTCTGATCCACAGTTAGAATACGGGGAAAGTCGAGTTATTGCTGAGTCAATGTCCAACTTCTTTAGAGCTGCGGAAAAAGCTGGTTTTAGAGAGTATGCAAGACAAGACAGACCTGAAGATAAGGCCAGAAGGGCGGCTATGGAAGTAATACTTAAAAAGGCCAACCTTGCAGCAAGAATAGACAGATTTTATCAGGCTGGTAAATCAGAAAAAGATTTTTATGGAGTTGCTGGTAGTCAAACAACAGAAACTCCAGCTTACTTTTTTGTTACAGGATCACTACCAGAAGTATACCCAGATAATGATCCTAACACCCAAAAGGCGATTGACCAATATAATAGTCCGGAAAACAAGAGGCAACTGATTAAAAGATTAAAGGCACTTCCAAATATTTCGGGCAATGGTCAAGTTGATACATACTGGACAGAAATAAGTTCTAAATCAATGCCTCAACTTGGGCATGCTGTGGGTGATATAGGGAGAATTTACCTTAATATAAAACCAGAGATGCAGGTTCAAGTTTTTGCCCAACTGGCAACATTTTTAAATAATAGTCCTCAAGTTGAATTTGGAGCAAAGATGATTACCCCAGGCCATATGGACGTTAATGGTTTAAGGAGAGGTGATAGCACAGTTTTATACTTTAGCGCCAAAGATCAGCAAAGGGTATTAGATGTTGTGAGGTCCTTGTATGCAAGCTTTGGTCCAAATGCTTTTGAGCAGATTAGCCCAATATTTGCAGCTATCTTAAAGGATGAATCGGGCACTTTAATGAGAGGGATTTCTTTTGGTCAGGACCCAGAAGGAATAAAGGCTTCCTTTAACAAGGTTAGACGTGGGGTTTTAGAGAACTTAAAGCCATTATATGGAACTCCTGAATTTGAGTACCAATTTCAGAGGTTTTTACATAGTTCAAATGTAGATTACTCTAATCCTGCCTTTAACTGGCCACCAGAAAGAGGCCGGAAACTATTCTCGGTGATTGTTGCCAATAGTATTTAGTATCCGCTGAATCTGTCATAGCGGATATTGTCGCTATCCACCCCAAGTTTTAGAAGTA
>CAYSNN010000096.1:0-2701 GCA_964432475.1 uncultured Gammaproteobacteria bacterium | reverse complement strand
ATAACAACGTTTTTCGGAATTTGGTTTATAAGGTTTGTGATAAGCCCGGAGTCTACTTTCAAAGCATACAATCCTGGGGCTGCAGTACCGCCTCCAAGTTTTAATTTTTTAGAAATAAATTCTATTGATTTTCCAAGAAGCAAGGCTGTTTTGGTCTGCATGCTGAGATTATATACCTATTAGTTTGCGACCAAAAGCGCCGATGTAGCAGCTATTTTAGAAGGTGAGACAGCCTCTACGGTTTTCCCCTCCGGATTTTGCTGCCCGTAATCACTTGCAAATTTTTCTATATCTGCTAAAAAGAAGCTAACGTTTGCCCCCCAGCGGGGTGAGGCAGCATAAACTCTATTTATAGAATAAGGCTCGGTTAGTCCCTTATTGAAGTAATTTTCTCTTAAGCCTTTGGAAATAGTAAAGATTGCTTCTCTCCAGGAAGAAAAGTATATGGCTTGATCACCATAAACTCCCCAACCCCATGCGTTATATCCGCCTGGAATAAATTTACCAAAAGTCGACTCGACTCCGGCAATAGCCGGGACTAATTTCCAGTCTAAGTTATAAGTTTTGGCTGCATCTACAAAATCCTGTGCATGATATTGCAAAGGTGAGTTGTGTCTTGCAAGGTAAGAAGCCAAAATTTGAGCTTCCCTATCAAGCTGTTTTGAAGCAATCTGATCCGGAACCGGATTTTCAATTGCTGCCTCTGCCTTACCAATCTGTAAAGTCGAGAATATTAAAAGAAGCGCCAGTACAAGCGTCGTGATTTTTGTCATAAAAAAATCCTGACTATCTTGGGCAGATATCAGGACTTAAGCTGTAAATATTAGCAAATTTTACCCGAAAAGTCAAGTTTTATGGGTCTTTGCTAAGCTCTAACGTAGTTCTTCCATGAAAGTGGAAACGCCTTTAGCCCAGGTTCCACCTTTTTCCAAAGAGGGCGGGGTATATTTAGCCATAATTTTTTCCGGAGTGGTTAATCCCTGGTTTAAGTAATCTTCTCTTAAAGCCCTGCCTACTCTCTCAATGGCTTCCTCCCAGGAAGGGAATTTTAGCTTCATTTTTCCATATATTCCATAACCAAAGGGATTATAGGAGTCTTCTATTACCCTTTTGCCTCCGTTTGATTCCTGCATTGAAATAGAAGGAAGGAGTTTATAATCTAAGTTATATTTGTCCGCCACACTAACAAAAGTTTCGCTATAATTTGCGAGCGGTGATTTGTTTCGCCTAAAAAAGTTTTCAATAATTTTAGCCCTGCCGTCTTGAGAAGCTATTTCTTCCGAGACCTCTGAATTGTTTTCCGGTAAAGCTGCATAAAGATTAAAGTTTTGACTAACGGGATTTACTACTTTTGTTGTAGAAATGTAAAACATTAAAGTTAAAGAAAATATTAAGCATGTAATGGCGGTTCCAAACCATGCACCAACCAATCCAATATGGAGTCTAAAATTTTCCGTCTGCATTTTTTTACGTTTCGATAGTAACCTTAAGATTTGAAGTTTGTCAACACCACCCTCCGGCTTCAAAAACTATTTTTCTGAGGCTAATTTAACTCTAAAATAGATGTTGCCAATCTTTCCGGGTCGTGGCGGAAAAGATGTTCCCTGACATGATAGATTGCCAAAGGTGATTTAATAATTTTAATACTTGGGGATATTCCAAGGCAGATTTCTTCATCTACTTTAACAGGTTCCTGGCCTTCTTTTTCATAAATTCCTAAGACTTCCTCTTCCAGTCCGTTTGAATTGGCTACTATACAATTTATTCTTCCTTTATCTTCTAAATATGATAAAAAGGCTTTAAGATAATCAGAAGCTTTAAACGAGTCTGTTTCTCCTTTTTTAGTCATTAAGTTCATAATCAGTATTACTTTAGCCTTTGAGGCAATTATTGCTTCTTTGATACCGTTTACCAAAAGGTGCGGTAAAACAGAAGTAAATAGATCTCCTGCCGAAAAGATAATCTTTTCGGCGTCTGTAATAGCTTGTATTACTTCAGGATTTGGGTCAGCATTAGTATCAAAAAATATCCTCATGATCTTGTGATTTGGATTGTATTTTTTACTCTCTGCACGAAGGTCAATATTTGTCTCGCCTTCAATCTCTTCTCCTGTTTCCAGTTTTGCAATTAGGTTGAGTTCCGTAAGACTTACCGGTAAAACTCTAGCTTTGATTCTAAAAAGCAGTCTTTCCGCTTCTGTTCCTCTGTCCGGCCCTTTATATATATGCTCTAATCTGGCAGCTATTAAATTGCCTAAACTATGTCCCTTTAGAGGACCGTTTATCTCCTCCAGTCTGTCATCAAATAATTTTTGAGCAACCTGCCTTTGTTTCGGATCTTCCATTAAAGCGAGTAAGCATTGTCTGATATCTCCGGGAGGCAAAATTCCAAGCTCAGTTCTGAGTCTGCCGGAAGATCCTCCGCTATCCCAGGTCCCTACCACCGCATTGATTAATTCCGGCTGATTTAATTCAACGAGTCCTCTTAGAAGAGAGAAATGTCCCGTACCTCCCCCAAAAGTAACAATTTTTTGTTGGTAGGGATATTTTTTTGTAACTGCCGGATTCATTTACCTTTGTATTATAACAGGTAGTTGGGTATAATTTATAAGTGACAAGCCGAAGTGGCGGAATGGCAGACGCGCAGCATTCAGAGTGCTGTCCCAGCAATGGGGTGGAGGTTCAACTCCTCTCTTCGGCAC
>CAYSNN010000095.1:0-2850 GCA_964432475.1 uncultured Gammaproteobacteria bacterium | reverse complement strand
TGCGTATTATCCAATCAATTCCCTCTCCCAATGCAGAACCTTTTAAACTATGGCTAGCTAGAGTTGGGTATGAGCGTATTGAAGAAACTGCTGATCTTGAGCTTACCATAAACAGAGCACTTCAGACATATTTAAGGAAAGGTTACAGCTATTTAATATCTTTTGCCGAAGTAGCTCAGGGGTAGAGCAACGGTATCGTAAACCGTGGGTCGTGGGTTCAAGTCCCACCTTCGGCTCTCGGATAAATTGAGCTGACATTACTTACTTGCTTCAATCAGGCCCATGTTGGCAAATTGGTTTTGGGGATCAGCTGCCAAAACAGATGAAAACACTTCCTTGGCTTTTTGCTTATCTCCTTTTACCATGTATAAAACTCCCAAGTTATTTACTAAATTAATATTCCTGGGATTAATTTGAATTGCTTTTTGAATATTTTGAATAGATAAATCGTATTGCTTTTGATCAAAATAAATTGCTGCTATATTTTGATAAGACTGCCAAAGTCCAGGACTATACTCCAGTGCCTTGTAGTAGTTTTCTAAAGCTTTATCCAGTTGTTTTAGCTCTCTTAGGGTATTTGCAAGATTATGATAAGCATCTGCATAGTTTGGCTTTAGGGCAATGGCAGTTTGAAATTCACGCAAAGCTGCTTGTTTATCTCCCCATCTGCCATATACATCACCTAAGTTATTATGAGTATTGGGGCTTGAAGGCGAGGTTTTACCGGTTGCTATCCAAAGATTGTCTTCACTGTGCCAGTCAATATTTCGAAGGAAAGTTCTTGCAGACAAAGGTATCAATAAAATAACTAGTATGATATAAAACCAGGGTTTCAGGTCCTTTTTACTTAATACTTTTTCTAAGATAAGCGCCAAGGCTGTAAATATACCTATACTCCCAAGGTATACATACCGTTCTGCCACGATCCAATTTAATCTAAAAGGGGTGAGTGTAGGTAATAAAGTAACGAAGAAAAACGATAACCAAAAGAATAAAACCTTATTTTTCTTAAAAAATATTCCAACCAAGCCTAAAAATAGAAGAAACTCCCCAAATATTAAACTCCAGGAAATTAGGTTAAAGTTTAGCTCTGAGTGGTAAAGGGTTAAATCTTTTGGCCAGAAAAGCAAATTTAAGTAAGATGATACAGCCAAAGGTACTAAAATCAGAGGATTATCAATGCCCCTTTCCTGATAATGGACTGATTGCAGGGTTTGTTCCCGCTCGGGTAAGGAAATCACATTAATAAAAGCATAAATTGCCAATATTAAAATAAATGGTATGGTTTTTTTCCAGTTCTTTTTAAGATTTCCAAAAACAAATTCATAAAGAAGGTAGATGAGTATTAAAGAAGCCGGCATAACAGGATGAGACATGAAAGATAGAAGATAGAAGATAGAAGATAGAAGATAGAAATATCGCTTTTTGTCTGACAGAATATAAAATAAAAAGGACATTAAGAAAAAGAAGCTGTATTGAGGATAACTGCCCCCGGAGATCCAAATCACCGGTTCAACTAACAGAGGGTGGATAGCAAATACAGCAGCCGCAAAGATAGCTGTTTTTTTAGAGTGCAGAAAAGAGACTATAGCGAAGATTAAATAGATGCTGCCAAGGTGTAATAAAATATTGGTCAGTCTAAAGATCACAGGGTTTAAACCTGCTATGGAATAGGACAACCAGTAAATAAGAGGACGGATAAAGCCTACCGGGTGAGCGGAGATAGCATACCAAAGATTGCTGATGTTTGGGTTATTAACAATTTCCGGCAGATCATCCGACAAAAAGGCATTATCTAATGAATTCAAATATACTAAGAAAGTGAGTAAAGTTAGTCCCAATAAATAAATTAGGTTTTTTTTAAAAAACAGCCTCATAGAACTTTTAATAAATAGTTACTTTATAGAAGTATACAAGATTATCGGGGGATAGTTAAGATGGTTCCGGGGAGGATATAGTCCGGATTTGGGATATTGTTTGCCTGGGCAAGTTTTTGGTAGGCCATTATATCGCCATATGCCCTTGCTGCAATAGTTGAGAGCCAATCCCCTTCAACTATGGTATAAGTGCTACCTGAAATAGCAGGTCCCCACTCGGTGTCAGTTGGTCCGGATGTTGCTTCCTGTTGAGTAGTAGGGGAGGGTTGTTCGGAAGGTTTGGGTGTTTCAGTTGGGCTAGGTTCTGCTGATGGGGTTGAGGTAGGCGAGGCTGTTGTTTCTAGTTTTGGAATTTCTAAAACCTGGCCGACTTCAATAGAATTAATATCTTCTATATTGCTTGCTTTAGCAATTTCTTCATACTTAAAACCATCTCCGTAATACTTTTCAGCAATCAAAAAGAGCGTATCCCCTTCTTTTACTGTATATTTACCGGGAAGATTTTCTAATGACACATCTTCTGTTTGTGTGTTTTGTTCGGTTTGTTGGGATGGACCTAAAGAAGGTTTGCTTTTGTTAAAGAAGTTGAAAACAAGAATGCCCACAACTAAAACTATTAAGGCACCTAGAATTAAACTTAATTTCGACTGATTAGACTGGATATTTTTTTCAATTTTATCCAGGTAACCGCTGGTTTCAAGATTATACCCTCTCTCCTGAGTTGATGGAACCGGCTTCGCGCTTTTTACTTTAGTTGTCTTAGAAGATATCTTTGGCATTTTAGAGGGGCAGAATAGCAGACGGAGCTTACCAGCTCTTTTTAACCCATAACTAATCTATTGTCAAGGGGGAAAATTTTGAACACCTTTGGAAGAGTTTGGTTTACCAATATAAAACTTTTCAACGATTAGGGATTAAAGAAGCTTTTTGAAATCATCCAAAGATAAATTTATAGCTTTTAAAATACCATTTA
>CAYSNN010000094.1:0-3021 GCA_964432475.1 uncultured Gammaproteobacteria bacterium | reverse complement strand
AACTGGTATGAAAAACTAGGCTTTACTCTGGCTGCTAACCTTTTTAAGAGATAAGGTCTTGATTTTGGCAAAATACGCAAAACCTATAAAATTTGACAAAGAGATAGTTTATGATACAATACTCATCCATATGGCATCTGAATTTGAAGCACTGGAAGCACAAGCAAGGGAAATAGAACAAAGAGCAGTCCAGGGTGATTTTCCATCGTGGGCTAGTGAGGCAGGAAACATAGCCCAAAGAGCAGGGCAACTTGCACAGCTAATCAGAGAACTAAAAGGGCCGGAATATTTTGTTGAGCCAACATCAAGTGAAGCATCTACGGGAGCCGAGAGCACAGTAGGACAAGCCACAGGACAAAAGTCAATAATACCTAATTTTTACATCAAAAAACCAGTTGAAGATTTAACACTTCCATCTCCCGATCAGCTAGTTTCAACTTCAAGAGAGCAGTTAAAAGCACATTTTGGTATAGATGTTGAAGTACCTACTCCACCAGTAGCACTTTTTGAAACATTAGAAGCTTTTGCTTTAAGAAAAATCAGAAATTTTGATGAAGTTTTTTACCTGCCAGCTATGAGACTGGATAAAGGTCATAAGTTTTGGAGAGGTAATAAAGTAAAACCAGAGGATTATTTCTGGAATCAAATTAAAGAGGGTAATTATCCAGCCCATTCAGCAGAGCTAGAAGCAGGTTGGTATATTGGAGACAGAAGAGGAAAGCCACAATATAATAATGGTCAACAAATGTATGAGGATGATTATTTGGCTCCTTTAATGGTTGCCTTAAGATCAGCAGGGAAAGTTGAAAGGTATGGTAGAGTTCCAGAAGGATCACGTTTTTGGGTTTCCCCAAGAGAGATAGAAGATGTGATACTTCCAGCTTTTAAAGACATGAGTGGTGCACAAGGTATAGTTAGAAACAGAAGGCATATGACCTTTAATGTTTGGGGTAATATGGCTCACCCAGAATGGGGTATAACAACTACTTGGGAATGGTTTGGTGATCCGGCTTACGCAGGTGCCTACCGTCTCATCGGTGGTCACTCCGATGTCGGTGGTCTGGCCTACGTCTATTCCAATCCGGTTGACTATCGCTATGGCCATACGGCCTTCTCGCCTGAAGTATTTTTCCCTTCCCAAGCTAAGTAACTTGGTAACTTTTTCCTTGGGTTAAATCTTGGGTAATTTTTCTTCTTGAAATCTTGGTCTGTAATTTTGTAAGATATTTTCGATTAGGCTCATGTATTTCAATTTACGGATTGAAATCGCCCAATTTTTTGTTGGGTAAAGAATTCAGAATTTTTTGGTTTAAGGATCAAAAAAGTGTAATTCTCCAATAAAACTAGGAAGGGATACTACGGTACTTTAGGCTTCGTTCCTAAAAAGGACAAATAAAATGCAGAGTAATTTAGCTTTTGCTAAATTTTCAGTGGGTGAGATTTACGGCTTAAGGTACTCATTTCAGGTGCCAACCGTCTCATCGGTGGTAACTCCGATAACGGTGGTCTGGCCAACGTCAATTCCAATCATGTTGACAATCGCAATGACAATACGGCCTTCTCGCCTGTGATAGTCTTTCTTTACCTAGAAGTTTTAATCCAACCGCCCAGCATCCTGCCTATCTCAAGGGTAAGAGATAAAATTTGTTGGTACTTATTGTTATCAATGCATTTAGTCTCACTAGCAATTCTCAAGAATATTTTGAGGAGGTCTAGTCTTATACTTACCTTTTGGAGGCTGGGTAGTTTCTGCTCACGAGGCATGTATCCTGCCACTATTACAAGTTCAATCATCTCAAGGATTGTCTGGTCAATTTTTTGACCTATTGTGTATCTCCTGCCCTTTGGAAAAAGGGTTAAGTATTGAATAAAAAGTTTATAGAGGTCGTATAACTTGGCAAATATAGGGATATCTAAACCATTATACGCAGTGTGTGTGTGTGTGAACTCTTTTATATGATTCATAATTTTGAAGAGATTACATCAATAGAAAATTTATTTCAAGCCTGGGATGAATTTAAGGTGGGAAAGAGGAAAAAACTTGATGTTATGCTTTTTGAGAGGTTTTTAGAGGAGAATCTCTTTAATTTACATTTAGAACTAAAAAATAAAACTTATAGGCATGGAAGTTATAAATCTTTCTATGTTCATGATCCTAAAAGAAGGCACATTCATAAGGCAACTGTTGCCGATAGAGTGGTTCACCACCTGCTTTATAAGTTTTTATATGAGGTATTTGATAAAACTTTTATTTATGATTCTTATTCCTGCAGATTAGAAAAAGGTACTCATAAGGCAGTTTATAGGTTAGAAAAATTCACAAGAAAAGCTAGCAGAAACTATACAAGATCCTGTTGGGCTTTGAAATGTGATATTAAAAAGTTTTTTGCCAGCGTGGATCATCATATTCTTCTAAATCTTTTGGGCAAAAAGATTAAAGATAAGGCTTTGCTCAACCTGCTCTCTAACGTTATTAACAGCTTCCATTCTGAGAGGGGAGAAGGGAAAGGAATTCCCTTGGGTAATTTAACAAGTCAGATCTTTGCTAATATTTATATGAACGAGTTAGACCAATTTATAAAACAAGAGCTGAAGATTAAATATTATATAATGTATGCTGATGATTTTGTCATTCTAGCAGCTGATAATAAAGATTTTGATCAATATATCAATCTAATAAAAGAGTTTTTAATACAAAGACTGAAACTTGAGTTACACCCGAAGAAAGTTATTATTAGAAAGCTGGATTGGGGAATAGATTTTCTAGGATACGTAGTATTGCCTCATTACCGGCTTCCTAGAACCAAGACCAAAAGCAGGGTGTTCACAAAGCTTAGGGAAAAAATCGGTTCAGAGAATTTTAACCAGTCACTTCAGTCATATTTGGGATATCTAAGCCATGCAAATACTTATAAATTGACACAAACTATTCAAAATCAGATGTGGTTTTGGGCAGAAGTACCTTAGTATTTTATAGAGTAGTAGACAGAGGTTGACGGCAGTGTTAATATTTATTCCCTA
>CAYSNN010000093.1:0-3056 GCA_964432475.1 uncultured Gammaproteobacteria bacterium | reverse complement strand
TGTGCTTTGTTATATAAAAAATCCCATTCAGAGGTCATATTATGCTCTGTTGGCCTGAATTGATAATAAGAATAGGCAAAAGTTTCTAAACCGGATCCCAAAATTGGGTAGTGTTTAAATATATCCAATGCCCCCTGCCAAACTATGAATCTGATTTGACCTGATTCGGTTCCGCCATTTTCCAACTGGGTTCCCGAAGAAGGTGCAATAGTAATAGCAGGTCGCGTCGGTGCAGCAAACTTTGAAACTAACCTAAAACTTGTTAAGGCCGAGCCAAATAAGATATTAATTATTAGGAAAGAAAAAATAATTAATATCAAAGCACGAATATCGAATATCGAAATTCGAAACAAAAATAAATTTTTAATATTCAAAAGATTAAAATTTCTCTCATTTGTATTTTGAATTTGTTTCGTGCTTCGTATTTCGGATTTCGAATTTAAAAAGGCCAATATAAATACTACAAACCCTCCTATTAGTCCCAATGTTGGTCCTCTGGAATAGGTAAAAGTGAAAGCCAGATAAAGAGTAACAAGTAACAAGTAACAAGTAACAAGTTGTTTCTTGGTGACAGCTGTCAATAAAAAATAAAAAGCGGGGAAGATTAGCATGGCAAGATAAGCAGCCAGCCAATTAGGTTGACCAAGGGTGGCAAATACTCTGGCTTGGACATCCTGTATCCAGCAGTCAGCATTAAACTGGCCCCGTAATATTACACAGGAAGGGGAAACTCCGAAATGTTCTAAAATAGCCCATAAAGATATTAGTATTCCCGATGCTAACCCGGCTTTTAAAGCAGTTAAAGTTTTCTCCTTATCCATATTGGAAACATAGGCAAAATAAAGTAAAAGATAAGAAATTAAAGATAGAAGTCCGCCGTTTGAACGTGAATAATATCCCCAAAAAGAGGTATGAGGATCTATTGAGAAAATAGTTGATAAAATATTGGCTCCTAAAAATAGCAGTAATGGGATATCTAGAGGAGTTTTTTTATAGATAAACAATCTCTCATTTATCATTTTTAATATCCAGGCTCCAACAATGATAGTTGTAAATCCATAGATTAAAATCATCTTGTTATATTCAAATAATTCGTGATTTTGTGATGTCCAAAATAGAGGAGTTAGGAAAAAGAGCAGGTAAAAAGAGCAGGCGATGATTTTATCAAGCATTGAGAGCTTATTGTAAATTGTAAATTGTAAATTGTAAATTGCCGTGTTAAACTCCCTTCATGTTCAGTAAGTTTTGGGGAATCTTCTCACATGATATCGGTATAGACTTAGGCACGGTAAATACTTTAGTTTTAGTAAAAGGCAAAGGAATAGTCATAAGAGAACCCACCGTTGTAGCGCTTCACAAAAAAACCAGACAAGTTTTAGCGATCGGCACAGAAGCCAAGAGAATGTTGGGCAGAACTCCGGCAGCAATTGAGGCAGTCAGACCTTTACGTGACGGGGTAATTTCTGATTTTGATACCACAGAGGCTATGCTTCGTTATTTTATTCATAAAGTTCATGAAACCCCAGACAGGGGTATTTGGTCTTTGCCCAAGATCCCAAAGCCAAGAGTGGTTGTAGGAATCCCTTCAGGTGTAACAGAGGTAGAAAGAAGGGCAGTGCAGGATGCATGTCTGGTAGCAGGGGCAAGAGAAGCCTTTTTGATTGAAGAACCTATGGCTGCAGCAATTGGAGCAAAGCTGCCTGTTGAAGAGCCTGAGGGGGTAATGATTGTAGATATTGGCGGAGGTACGGCAGAGATTGCCGTGATTTCTCTGGGTGGTATGGTGATTAATCGCTCTTTGAGGGTTGCAGGAGATGAGCTGGATGAAGCAATTGTCTCTTATATGCGCACAAGATATGGTCTTTTGATTGGAGAAAAAACTGCAGAAGATATAAAAATTGAAATCGGTTCAGCTTATCTTTTGGAAAAACAAAAACTTACGGCCACAGTTGTCAGGGGAAGAGATATTGCAACCGGTCTGCCGAAGTCTTTAAAAATTTCTGCCTCAGAAATCAGGGAAGCCTTAACTCCAATAATTTCACAAATTATTACCACAATTCAGGAAGTTTTAGAAGAAACTCCACCTGAATTGTTAACAGATATTGTAGAAAGAGGGATATTCTTGGCAGGAGGCGGGGCTTTAATCCGCGGCTTGGATAAAAGAATTGCAGAAGAAACAAAACTGCCTGTATATATTGCAGATGATCCGCTAACGACCGTTGTCCGAGGCTGCGGGGAAGTATTGAACAATCTCGACCTTCTATCAAAGGTGAAAGTGACAGGAGGTCTGCGCTGAAAGCTGTTCTTTTTGATCTTGATGGAGTTTTGCTTGATTCATGGGAATTTGTTTATAAAGCTTTTGAATATACTCTAAAAGTTCACAACCACCCGATACCTTCCCAAGAATTGGTTAATCAAGCCATGGGTAAGCCTTTAAAGGACTTTTATAAATTCTTTTTTCCCAACCAGGATATAGAAATTTATGCTCAAACCCACCATGAGTACCAAAAAGATAAGATTAGTTTGAATAAATTGTTTCCTGATGTGGAATCAGTATTAAAAAAGTTAAAGCAAAGAGGGTTTGTGATTGGAGTAATCAGCAATAGGACTAAAGCGAGTTTGTTGCAATCTATTTCTCTTGCCCAAATTGATGAATATATTGATATTGTAGTATCTGCTCAAGATGTGGAAAGGGCAAAACCAGATAAAGAACATGTTTTACAAGCTTTGAGTAAATTAAAAGTTAAACCAAAAGAGGCAATTTTGGTGGGTGACACAGATGCGGATATTCTAGCAGGCAAGAATGCCGGAGTAAAAACTGTTGGAGTGACCTATGGTTTTTTAGGGGATGAAATTAAAAAATTTGAACCCGATTTTGTGATTGATGATCTTGAAGAGTTATTGAGTATCCTAAAGTTAAGTTAATGAGAAGAGTAATATTTGTAAGCTAGTAATGGATCTGCTAGGGCAATAGCTGCCACTTGGACCATGTTAGCACCTGCATCTAAGAATTTATCTACATCTTCAGGTTCTATAATTCCGCCACCACCGAGAAT
>CAYSNN010000092.1:0-3120 GCA_964432475.1 uncultured Gammaproteobacteria bacterium | reverse complement strand
AAAGGTAAGCATCACGGGTTCTTTATGGAAAGATCTTAATGCGGACAAGATTTGGGGAGCCTTGGAACCTGGATTGGGAGGGTGGATTGTCACTTTAAGCAAGGTAACACCGGCGTTGACACCGCTTGTGCCGGATGGGCCACTGGGCACCGAAATAGTTACCCCGGTATCAACCAACACTACTGCTCCAGATACCGGAACATTTAGCTTTACAGTTGACAAACTTGGTCAATACAGGGTTACAGAGAGCTCGCTAACTGGCTGGCAGCAGACAAGTCCAACAGATTCTTTCTTTGATGTGTTTGTCAATGAAAGTGGACAGGTTACTATCACAAAGGACAAAAATGGCAAAGACTTACTGTTTGGCAATACCCCTTTCTATACAGTTTCCGGCCAAGCCAGGTTTGCTTCCGCAAGCGGAGTAAATGGCCAGACACCTTCTGTAGTTTCTCTGGGCACATCAACTTTAACTGCAGAAGGTAATGGCGGAATAAGTACAGTTACCATACCTGACGGAACTGTTATTACCAGGGTTGACGGATTAGATTTCGATTCCAGCCAGCTTGCAACCTCTATACCGGTGCTAAATTCTATTTCAGGACTCGGAACGGGAGTAACAGCTGATGGCGTGATCCAATGGGGTATTCCTAACTTGGGCCTGCAGTTTAGTAATCCAATTACGCTAAATATTTATGTGGGAGCAGCGCTTAATGGGCAGACATTAAACATCATGCGCTCTACAACCGGCATCTCCGGCTGGACAGATGACGGCATTGCTGCACCAAAAACCTGTACTGTAGCAAATGGCCTTTGCAGTTTCCAGGCAACTAAAGCATCTTACTATGTGGCCACAAAGACTATTGCTACAGGAGGCACTACAAACACTACCTCAACATCCGGCACAAACTCTTCTAATTCAAGCAGTAATGCCTCATCTCTCACTCAGGCTTGCACAGATGCCAAACCGGGCAACGCTCCTACCCTGCTCTCTGCTGTTTCAAACGGAGCCAATAAGGTTACTCTAACTTGGTCTAAAGCTGCAAACCCTGTTACCTACTATTTAATCGCTTATGGGACCTCAAGTAATAATATGCAGTATGGTAACCCAAATGTGGGTGGCCCGGATACAACCTCTTATACAATAGATGATCTTTCCGGAGGCACTACATATTACTTTAAAGTCAGAGCCGGCAATAATTGTATGCCCGGAGATTTTTCAAACGAGCTTTCTACCACAGCCTTTGGGGCAGCTACAACCGGAATTCCCCAAGGATTCAGCCAAGGAGTATTGGGTGCAAATACGGAAAGTTCTCAATCAGAGAAGGCGTATGAAGGTATTTTAGGAGCTGTTAAAGAGGAATTGGGTCAGGTTACTCAAAATAAAAACCTCAAATCAAATACCCTAAGTAATATAAATAAGATTGCACTGGGGGCAGTTTTGGTAAGCTTGCTGGTCTTTGCCACTACTATAATACGCCGCAAACATACTTTTTAATCTTCTTTTAGAGGTTTTGTAAATCTTCATCAATGCTTTCCAGTTCACTGTCTGCCGATTGGACATCAACGGAGTTTAATTCCCGGTCTAAATTATCGATTGAATCAGTAGGTGTTTCTGTTGTCTCTTGAGCTGCCGGCTGTTGCTGGGAGGTTAGTTGCTGCTGGCTTAAAAACCAATATATTCCACCAACGGTGAGCAAAATAACTACCAGTCCACCTATTAGCCAAAAGATCATCTTGTTGCTTTCTCCGATTGCCGGCTGTACCGACGGTTGTGGCGGTATATTGATTTGTGGAATTTGCTGGGAGTTACTGTTGTCCACTTGTTGTCCCCTCCTTTGCTTTTACACCCGATCTTGCAATACTTATGGCATTGCCTACACTTTGCTTTGCCTCTATAACTAATTGTCTGACAGCCTTTAAGTCTTTGTGAAGTTGATCTCTTTGAGATTTGGCATCCGTTTTTACTTTAGATTCTGAGGTAACTTGTATAGTGTAATCTTTAGCAGCTTGAGTAGTCGCGGCGGTTGAAGCAGAGGCAATCATCTCACGTGATTTTGATATAGCATCCTTTGCAGCATTAACGTCCTTAATATCTGCAGTTGGATTATTTACTCTCGATTCCAACCTGTTTAATATAGATGACATTTTATCTAAGTGATTTAGCATCTGTTCTGTTTGTCTTTGATTGACTCTATTTAAATTAGTGCTTACTTTCTCTGTAACCTCAGCCTTTCTTTTGTCTTTAAATGCTTGAAGCTTTGCTTGAAGAGCTGCTTCTCTTGAGGCAACTTTTTCTTTTACAGCAGCTACCCTATTTTCAATTTTCTCTTTTCTTGCCTCTATTTTTTGCTGGATCTTTTCTTTTCTGGTGCCTGCACCATCTGTGGCGTCTTCTGCGAGTACCGGATAAGCTGCAATTAGGATAAAAGATATAAGAAGTGCGATACTTAAAGCACGGGAGATAATAATAGTTTTGGCAGCCACATATCTAACTTAGCAAATATTAATATACATGTCAACAGCAAATTGATATAATTACTCTACTTGCCCCCATAGCTCAGTGGATAGAGCAGGACGGTTCTAACGTCAAGGCCAGGGGTTCGAATCCTCTTGGGGGCGCATACGAATTTTATCGAACTCGTGAATCCTGGTTTCAGAAAGTTGCTTAATTTTGTCAAAATTTAGGTCAAGAACGTTACACCCTAACGGGAATCGAACTAGCTTAATTTTATTATTTCTCATCTTGCTCAACTTCTTCAAAATCTCCCATCCACTCCGGCCCATAAAAATGTTGCATAATAGCAGAACCAGTAGATAAACATCTTCCTGTATTTCCTTTAACTCATCTACCGAAGCATTAGGATAATACTTCTTGATTATTTCCAGCTATGTGATTAGGTTAATAATTTTTTACCTTGTTTTTTGGGTAAATAATTTTGTGAGGTTATTACTTTTCTGCCGGTTTCCTTTTCAAGGTTATATCTGGCATCTCCGGCAATTTTACCTCCACGTTTTGAGACTTGTTTATTTCTCTCACAGCCTTGAGGATGTTCTGTTTTGGTAATTTCTGTGGTGGCAGCTTCACCAAGCTGGGAAAATAAAAGCTCCAAATCATTCATA
>CAYSNN010000091.1:0-3222 GCA_964432475.1 uncultured Gammaproteobacteria bacterium | reverse complement strand
CAACCCTTTCACCTAAAAGTAAGGATTATTTACAAGAAGGGATGGTTTTTTCTATTGAGCCAGGAATCTATATTCCGGAATTTGGGGGGGTGAGAATTGAGGATCTGTTTGTACTTGAGGAGGGGAAATTAAGAAAGCTTACCAATTCCTCAAAAAATATGGTATTTAAATCTTAGGAATTTATTATATAATAAATCTTCTAAAAGATATGGACAACTGGAAAACATTAAAAGATAAAGAAGTAGTGGATAAAACGATCCAAGCACTAAAGGGTAATGGTATTGATGCAAGATTTGTTGAAACTGGAGAAGATGCTAAAAATGAAGTTTTATCCTTAATCCCGGAGGGGGCGGAAGTGATGACTATGACTTCTGTCACTTTGGAAACTATTGGTGCCCCAAAAGAACTAAACGAGTCAGGGAAATTTAACTCTGTCCGAAATAAACTAAACTCCATGGATCGGGCCACACAAAATTTAGAGATGCAAAGACTAGGGGCAGCACCTGAATATGCTGTCGGGAGTGTTCATGCTGTCTCTGAAGATGGACATCTTTTAATTGCTTCTAATACTGGCAGTCAATTACCTGCTTACGTTTCAGGCAGCACTCATGTTATTTGGGTAATAGGCACTCAAAAAATTGTTAAAGATACAGAGGAAGGGGTAAAAAGAATTTATGAATATGTTTTGCCCTTGGAGTCAGAAAGAGCCAATAAAGCTTACAATATCACTACAGGCAGTAATGTCAATAAATTGTTAATTATTAACAAAGAGGTAAATCCTAATAGACTGCATGTTATTTTTGTCAACCAAGTTCTTGGGTTTTAACGACGGTAAAACTGAAAATTTCCTGCTCCTTTAATATCTTTGGATAAATCAAATTCTTTGGAAAAGTCTAATTTTTTAAAAGGTTTCCAATTTGGAAAATGATAAGTTTGGGTAATTATTAGACAACCTTTTTTAAGTTCTTTTTTTAATTTTTCTTCCAATCTTTTTACGCCCTTTGGTAAAAGATAAATATAGACGAAATCAGCATCTGCATAAGATTTTTTAAAAATATCTCCATGATAAAATTGACAACTCAAACCTCGAGGATTATTTTGTCTGTAGATTCTCCATTTAGAATATAAAACCCTAATCCATGATTGTTCAATACCAAAAGACTCTGCTCCCAATTTGGCTGCTTCAATTACTACCCTGCCGTCTCCGGAACCTAGTTCGTAAAACCTTTTTCCCTTTTTAACTCCTGCAGATCTTAATACCTTTCTTATTAAATTGATATTTGTTGGGACAAATGGCGCATCAGAACCTGCAAACCAGGAGAGTGAAATCAAACAACCCAGTAATATTCCTCCGGATATAATCAATATTGATTCCATAATTAAAAAGTCGATTAATGATGAACGATTAAAGATTAAAGATTTAAAATCATTAATCATAAATCATTAATCATAAATCTATTTTCTGAGCGATTTTAGCAGAAATACTTTAAGTGGAGTAAGTCTGTCTATGGCTGTAAACATTAAATAAATTGGCCAATCAAAAACTAAGTCATATGTGCCGATATATTCCACCAATCTTCCTCCATAACCTTGTTTAAACTTATGGAAGCCAAACCACGGATTTTTTGGGTTGGCATTTGCCCCCAGTGCCCCCCACATATCAAATTCTTTCAGTCCTAACTTTTTGCCCAATTTAATTGTTTCCCAGGCAACTAAATTATTTGCCATAACTTCTGGATGTGATTTGGAAGAGCCGCCATAGGGGTAATAGAGAGTATCTTTAAAATTAAACAACATCCAGGCAGTTAAGGGCTCGCTATTATAAAAAGCAATTAATAATCTGGCCATTTTATTCTTTTTCAAAATTTCCCAAACTTTTTTATGATAAAATTTATTATGTCCGTGATAGTTTTGCCTTCGAGTCGTCTCGAAGTAAAGTTTTAAATATATTTCAAAAGCTTTGTCATCAGTTCTTTCTGCCACCCAAACTCCACGTTTTTGTGCCAGGCGTACGTTGTATCGGGTTTTAGAATGCATATTTTTTAAAAGTTCCTCATCGGATTTTGTGAGATCTAAAACAAAGTTATATTTGGTAAATAAAAGCTTCGGCGATTTTTTGAATTCATCTGCAACCTGCAACCTGTTATCTGTTACCTCAACATTTGGTTCTACTTTTATAAATGCGCAATTTTGCTCTTTGGCAATTTTTGTTAAAGCTTCTGCCAAACCTTTGTCCGGAAATGGTCCTTTTGGTAAATAACCGACTTGTTTATTTGTTAAAGGGATGGGGTGTAAGGTGAGTTGAAATGCGGTTTTGAGGTTTTCTTTTTCAAATAGTCCATATCTTAAAACAGTCAGCCCCATTTCTTTCCTAAACTCCCCCCATTCCCATGACTGCATAACATGGGTGACTAGTTTGTTATATTGATTTTTTTGTTTTTCGGTGATTGGTCGAAAGTCCATCCGACCATTATACTAAAATATCTGTACTTTGGCTTGTTGGCGGAGTTCCTGGAATTTTTGGGAAAAGATTTGTGACAGTTTTTGGTTTTTTATTGCATCGAAAGCTTCCTTTTCCTGTTGTGCTGAATCAGTGGCTCTTAAGCTTTCTCTATTTTCAGCTACAAACTTTTCCACTTCTCCTGAGGAGACTGAAGCCTCTTTGTCATAGAGTTTGGATATAGCAAGTTGAACCCTTACCTGATCTCGTAAGCTGGTCCTTGTTTGTCCTTGTTGGGTAAGTAAACTGTCTAAAACATCTTTGCCCCCCACACTTGATTCAAGATCCGCAATCTTTTTATTTACCTCTTCCTCGCTTGGGATAGCTGCCTTTTTGCTCGCTTCGTTTAAGATAACCTTTTCATTAATCAGTTGATTTAATGTTTGGGATCTAAATTGCTGGTTGAGTTTGGATTGAAGCTCCAAATTGGTAATAGGCATGTCATTTACCAAAGCAGCGACAAACCAGGATTTTTTATAAAATGCTAAAGCCAAGATTCCTGCAACGAGTAGAATAAGATAAAAGCTTTTTTGTCGTCTGAAATTGATAATTTTGTCTGAGAAGTTGTTCAAAAAATTATGCAGCTTTCCACCGGGGATTGCATTTACACTTTGCACTTTTAACTTTGCACTTTTAACTTTTTCTGCCATTGGCCGATAATAACAGATAAAATTGTATTTTGGCAATAACTAATTTATGATGGAGGTATAGTTAAGAAAATA
>CAYSNN010000090.1:0-3395 GCA_964432475.1 uncultured Gammaproteobacteria bacterium | reverse complement strand
CAAACGGTAAAACAACCGCAATCACGGATTCCGTTTATATCCATCCGGCTTTACCGGAATGGTTGCAAAGAGCATTTTTTGATATTGGATAACAAAAATAATTATGTACGACGAAAAGAAACTTTTAGAGTTTAGAAAACAAAAAGATAAGGCTTGGAAAGAAGACAAAGACTCTCCCTTAACCGAAGAGCAAAAGAGGAGTTTTAAAGGGCTTCATTACTTTCCCGCTAACCCAAATTTAAGTTTCGAGTTAACACTCGATAAAAACATTCCCGATGTAGGCAAAGAGATAATTATTAAAACCACAGGTGGAGAGGAACAGGTTTATTTAAGAGCTGGAAAAATTGCATTTACAGTCGATGGGAAAGAGATAGAGGCCTTAGTTTTTGAAGATCCGGAGCAAGAGCAATTTCAATATTATTTATTATTCAGAGACCAAACAACTGGAAAAGACACTTATGAAAATGGCAGGATGTTACAAATTCCCAAAAAGGAAGATAAGTTAATTGTTGATTTTAATTATGCTTATAATCCTTATAGCTCTTACAATGATAATTGGGATTGCCCAATAACTCCAGGAGAAAACATTTTACTAATTCCCATTAAAGCCGGAGAAAAGAAATTAAAATGAATAAAAAACTTTGGTAAAAGAAAAAATTGGATTTTAAAATAAGAAACTAACAGATTATGCTCCGCTTAACTTAGGTAATTTTTCCGATGGAGGCAGTCTTACCCTAACCTTTGATAAGCCAGGAACCGCGGAACGGTCACTGTACAATAAACAAATTCAGAACTTACCTTTTTACCAAAATGAGTAATTGGCGTTTTGTGCTATTTTTTATTTTTCTTTAATATGTCCCGTTATTAAAAAGTTATCTTCAAATTTTTTATATGAAATTGTTTCTAAGTTTATAGCTTGATTTATTTTCTCAACCCCTTCTCCTTCAACTGCACTTATGGCTTGTTTTCCGCCAATTAAGATTGGCGAAAGGAATGCATAAACTTTATCAGCTAATCCAGAGTCTGCAAAAGGACCTATCGTTTTACCTCCGCCTTCTACCAATACACTAATAATTGCTCGCTCTTTTAACTTTGATAGTAGTTCAGGTACAGATATTTGTTTTCCAGATAATACCACTATTTGTACTCCTTTTCGAACAAGGCAGGCTAAATTTTGTTTGTTATATTTTGAAGTAGTTACAATAAGAATATTACTGTCCCTAAGCACTAAGCTTTCTAAGGGAATCCTTAGGGTGGAATCTAATACTATTCTCAACGGATCTTTTTTCCCTTTAATCCGTACTCCCAAATGAGGATTATCTTTGATAACTGTATTTACTCCCACTAAAACAGCCTGATAACAACTTCTTAAGTTCCTTGCATAGTTTCGAGCTTTTTCATTAGTAATCCATTTTGAATCTCCTGTTTTTGTAGCTATTTTTCCGTCCAGACTTGAAGCAAACTTAAGTGCGACAAAAGGCCTTTTTTTTTCATGAAATGTAAAAAAAGTTTCATTTAATACTCTTGCTTGATCTTGCAAAATTCCAACAGACACATCAACCTCTGCTTTCTTCAATTTAGCGACTCCTTTACCGTTAACTTTTGGGTTGGGGTCTAAAGTACAACAAACGACACGAGATATTCTTGCTTTAATAATTTCATCTACACAAGGTGGGGTCCTTCCAAAATGACTACAAGGTTCTAAGTTAACATATAATATTGCTCCTTCGGAACTTTCTTGAGAAAATTTTATAGCATCAATCTCAGCATGATCTGATCCAACTCTTTTGTGATATCCTTTCCCGATTACCCTTCCATTTTTAACAAGTACCGCCCCTACCATAGGATTAGGATTTGTCCATCCCATTCCTTTTTTCGCAAGTTTGAGTGCTTCTTTTAGAAAAAACTGATCTTGAGCCTGATCCATGTTTAATTAAACAAATATTAAACGGTGAGCTAATTTTTGCTTTTTAGTAGCAAGATAGTGCTTATTAATTTTGTTTGGTTTTATCTCAAGTGGAGTAGTTTTAATAATTTCTGTACCAAAGCTGGTAAGTTGTTCTTCCTTATCTGGATTATTCGTTAACAGATTTACCTTTGAAATACCTAAATCCTTTAGAATGTCTACTGCAACTTTATATTGACGGGCATCAATAGGAAAACCAAGCGACTCATTTGCTTCTACTGTATCATGACCTTGATCTTGCAAAGCATAAGCTTTGATTTTATTTGTTAAACCAATCCCTCTTCCTTCCTGATTAAGATATAAGATAACTCCACTGCCGTTTTTGTTTATTAGTCTCATGCTTTGATGGAATTGTTGCCTACAATCACATCTCAAAGATAAAAGCGTATCTCCAGTTAAACATTGCGAGTGTATTCTTAAAAGTGCCCGTTCTTTAATTCCACCTTTTACTAAAGCTACATGCTCTCTGTTATCAATTACTGATTTGTAAACTGTTAGTTGAAAGTTTCCATATTTGGTAGGTAATATCGAAGTAGCTGTTTTAATTATTTCTTTACTATCTTTAAGTTTTGGTAAAGGATACTTCTCTAAAAACTTAACCAAATCTTTAATAGAGATAATTTTAATATTTAATTTTTGAGATAGCTTAACTAACTCTGGGAGTTTAGCCATTCTCCCACCTTTTCCAACAATTTCACAAAGCACCCCTGCTGATGCAAAACCTGCTAATCTCGCAAGGTCAACTGCTGCTTCTGTATGTCCCTCTCTTTCTAAAACCCCACCACTTTTTGCAACTAAGCCAAAGACGTGACCAGGACGGGACAAATCAGAAGTAGATGATTTAGAGTCTGCTAATGTTTTAATTGTTTTTAACCGGTCAAAGACGGATACTCCAGTTGTAATACCTTTTTTGGCACTAACTGAAACAGTAAAATTAACTTTAGTTTTCTCACTATTTTCTAAATGATCAACCATTAAAGGAAGCTGTAAATTAACGGCCTGCTGTTTAGTAATTGCGGTACAAATCAACCCACCTCCTAATTTAATCATTGTCAAAATAGATGCAGGAGTAGCTTTATCTGTAGGTATATAAAAGTCTCCTTCATTCTCACGACTAGGATTATCAACTATAATCAGCATCTTGCCTTGTTTTACATCTTCTAGCGCTTCAGGAATATTGGTAAAGTAATTCATATTTTAGATAAAACTTCGATCATCTCTAAAGCAGTTAGAGCGGCTTCAATTCCTTTATTCTCTTGATTTCTTGTCGCCCGCTCTATTGCATCTTTGATGTCATATACAGTCAAAACCTCAAAGATTACTGGAACTTCATATTGCCAAGAAGCATCCATACAACCTCTGATACACTCATCAGCAATTTGTTCAAAATGATACGTTTTTCCCTTAAGGATAGCTCCAAAAGTAATAA
>CAYSNN010000089.1:0-3430 GCA_964432475.1 uncultured Gammaproteobacteria bacterium | reverse complement strand
AATCTTAATTTTAATAATAGTTGCTGTATTAGCTTTAGGAGGATACTTAATTTACAAACAGTACTATCAATTCACCCCTCAAGTTCAACCAACCATTCAGTCTTCGCCTACCTCAAATAGTTCGCCGACCCCGACTACGACTCCAACCCCAACTTCAAAAACTAGTTTAAACCCAAATACAGGAAGCCTTTATAGTGATATTAAAATCAGACTTAACCAAGTAATAAAATGAAAAAATTATTTATTCTCCCATTGCTATTTATTTTTATGGTGCTGATAACACAGAAAGTAGAGGCTAAAATCTGGACTAAAGATTTAGTAGACAAAGTTACCCTTGATTCAGGATATAAATTCTCTCTTTGTACAGTTGATCTGAAATTCGATGTTGAGGCTGCTAAAAATGCAGGATTCTTTACTGTTCCAGAGAAAGATTTTGAAGGTAACCCTGATTCTTATCCATGTAATAAGCAAAGCCAAGAAGACATATTGTTTGCAAATATTACACTTCACTTTAGTCAAACTAACTGGGGAGGAGGTACTGCTCATGAAAAAGTTATCCAATTCCAAAATAAAATCTACTCCGTAGATAATTATGGGGATATATTCAATCCTGACTTCATTGATTCGAAGAAAGCTTATGCCGACCTTGGCGGGGTTGATTGGTTTTCTGATACACCAGGACTTCATGCAGTCAGAGGTGGTAATTTAATAGAAACTGATCCTAGTGCAAAAGGAGCATTTGTACCTACTAGCACTTTCCTGGTTATTCATGATCCTACAACTGGGAAATTTACCTCAGCTCTCTTTATTTTTAACAACGTTGTCTATAAACTATCAAGTATCACAAGTCAGGTGACAACAGAAACAACATTAGTAGATTACAATCAAGCTACAAGCTCATCTCAACCGACCTCAACTCCTCAATAGACTAATCCTATAGTTTGACTTCGGGTATGTTTTCAGTTATAATTAACTCTATGATTCCCTCCTCAGAAATGGAAAAACAGACTACCATCCCAGGAATGAAATATTGGGGTGGCTTCTTTGATGAAACTCTTAATTTCGATATAGAGATATACCCAAAACCAACAGTAGCAACTCCAGATAATATGGTTTATCAACCTCATATTTCTGTAAATAGTAGCGAGTTAGAGTTTGTTCAGGATCATTTACCTAAACAGGTTGATACAAGAATAAACCCAGATTATACAGATCCTGACCAAAGAAACCATGATAGATGGAAACTAAATATAGGCAACGCAATTGGTTGTTTTAGATTCCTTCAATGGATAATGCCCTATTTAGAACACAGACAGGCACAAGCAATGGTTTTTAACGAATTTTTGCAACAAAAGCGTGAAGTTTAAGAGTAGAGGATGGTTTAACTAGAGTTCCAAGACTTTATCCTACTCCACAGGATAGAATGGAAGTTGAAGAAGATCTCCGAGAAAGATTGATACTGGCTAAGCCACTATCTTCAAATACCCTCCCGTTTGATCCCGAAAGAGTAGCTGGTATTTTTGATGCTTCTGGAAGTTTTGGCATTTATGTAACCACAAGGCTTCCTTCTGGAGGATTAGAATATAGTGCTAACTGTCAACTTATTTCAATGCAGCAGGGTTTGCTGATGGGTCTTCACAGAGAATACAAAGGAGCAAAACCTGTTGAATACAGCCCTGGGTTAAATAGACACGGTGGGCAATCTTACGTTTGGCAAGTAAGTGGCTACGGGGTAGGAAGATTACTAAAAGACATTGAGCCATATTTAGTAATTAGGAAAACAGAAGCAAGGTTTGTAATAGATTTTTTAAGAGTAAAACAAGCTTTGCTTAGAGGAGATTATAACAATGACTCTACAATTAGAGCTCAAAGAAGAAAGGTTTTGGACGGTTACGCAGAGGGATGGAAAACTGTTAGTCATGCTGGAACTACAGTATAATTAGGATGCAAAGTAAAAGTTTATAATATCTTGTAGTCCTCGCAGGCATCTTCTAAGTTCTAAAATAGAAGCTTTGGTATAATCCTTTCATGGATGAGAATGAGTTGGATTTTACTAAACTCAAGTATGTTTTATACGCCAGAAAGTCTACAGATGATCCACAAAGGCAGGTTAGATCCATAGGTGATCAGATATTTGAATGTAAACAACTAGCTGCAAGACTCGGAATCAACGTAGTCAAGGTTTTAGAAGAAACTAAATCAGCTAAGAAACCAAATAAGCGACCAACCAATATTCAGACAAATGCTCAATGACCTCAAAAAGGGTATCTACGATGGCATATTAGCCTGGAATCCTGATAGATTAGCTCGGAATATGAAAGAGGGTGGAGAGATTATAGACATGATCGATGAGGAAGAGATAAAAGATCTCAAGTTTGTTACTCACCACTTTACTAAGGATGCTAATGGCAAAATGCTTTTAGGGATGAGCTTTGTACTTAGTAAACAATACAGTGATGATTTATCACAGAAAGTTACTAGGGGCGTTAGAAGGAATTTTGCAGAAGGTAAATCTGCTATTCCCAAACATGGATACATAAGAACTGAAGAAGGCTATTACAAACCTGATAGCAAAAACTTTGAGTTGATCTGCACCGCTTGGGAGTTAAGATCAAAAGGTGAATCTTTAGAAGACATAACAAAATTCATGAATGATAATAACTATTCAAAAGTTATTAAAAGAACAGGTAGAAAAGTTGACATGGATATAAAGATTTTGACTGATATTTTCCACGATCCTTTTTATTACGGCATTCTAGTTCAGGCTAAACAAACAGTTGATTTAAGGGAAATCTATAACTTCGAGCCAGCTACAACTGAGGAAATTTACAATCAAGTACAGGAGTTATCAGTCAGAAGACTCAAACCATTTAACACTAAACGCAGATTAGCTTTCTATCCACTAAAGGCTATGGTTAGGTGTTCGTTCTGCGGGCATAACATGGTTGTTGGTCCTTCCACAGGCAGTAAAGGGAAGAGATATTTAAACTATCGCTGTGATAATAAGCTCTGCACCAGAAAGAAGAAATCTATTAGAGCAAAAGAGGTATTTAACTGGATTTATGATTTCTTAAAAGATGGACTTAATTTAACTGAGGCTGATTATAAAAGATATTACAAGGATTTAACTAAACTCACAGATGAGAAAAGGCAAAAAATTGGTATTGAGATTCATAGCAAGCAAGGCAGATTAAAAGTAATCGACCAAGAGATTAAAGAACGCTCTTTAGGGCTTCTACAGCTCAATATTCAACCCACAGTCAAGAAAGTTAATGAGGATAGAGTATTAGAACTTGAGCAGGAGAAAGAAGAGCTAAATAATCAGTTTGTTGTATTAAAAGAGCAATTAACCGATCCAGAGCAAGAGAAGCTATCCATCGAACAATTCTTGAACCTTAGTAAAAATGCTGGTGTGATAGTCCAATCGGCT
>CAYSNN010000088.1:0-3475 GCA_964432475.1 uncultured Gammaproteobacteria bacterium | reverse complement strand
CTCTATTTGTGCCTTTGGCTGAGGAAGGGTTAACTGATCATCCGGCTACAAAACTTGTTGCCAAAAGTTATCTGAAAACTTTTTCAGGGGAAAATATTGATACGTTAATTTTAGGCTGTACACACTATCCGGTTTTAAAGCAAACGATTCAAAAGGTTATGGGGAGAAATGTGACTTTAATTGATTCAGCAAAGCCTACTGCTTTGAAGTTAAAAGAGGTCTTACTAAAGAAAAACTTATTGAATTCATCTAGCAAAGCAAAATATGAATTCTATATAACAGATGGACCTAAGCGTGTTTTCGATGTAGCAAGTATTATTTTTAACGGGAATTTGCCCACCAAGTTAAAGCTGACATCACTCTAATATGAGACTTGTGGTTGTTTCAAATAGGTTGCCGTTTACTATTTCAGACAAAGGAGATGGTAAAGAATTCATCCCGAGCAGCGGAGGACTTATCACAAGTATTACTTCGTATATTGATTCAGTCAAAAGTCCTGAGTATCTTTGGATAGGTTGGGCAGGGACAGATGCTGCTAAGTCTGAACAGGTTAAGCTGAAAAAAAAGGCTTTAAAATTGGGTGCTTTGCCCATTTTTTTACCCCAAGATTTGGCTGACAATTTTTATAATGGTTTTTGCAATAAAATAATCTGGCCGCTTTTTCATTATTTTACTTCTTTTGGAATCTATGACGAGAAATATTGGCAAGCATACAAGTCAGTTAATAAAAAATTTTGTGATGAGGTTTTAAAAGTGATTAAACCAAGCGATACAATTTGGATTCATGATTATCACCTGATGTTGTTGCCTAAACTTTTGAGAGAAAAAATGCCGGGCGCAAAAATTGGCTTTTTTCTGCATATTCCCTTTCCTTCTTATGAAGTGTTTCGACTGCTGCCGGATCTTTGGCGGCGTGAAATTTTGGAAGGAATGCTCGGTGCCGATTTAGTCGGTTTCCATATTTCTGAGTATACCCGGCATTTTTTAGGGAATGTTTTAAGGGTACTGGGATATGAACATTCCCTTGGAAAGATTCATTTTAACGGTAAGCTGGTTTTGGCAAGAAATTTTCCTCTCGGGATAGATTTTCGAAAGTTTTTTAACGCCTCAAAAGAAAAACAGGTAGTTCAGGAGAAGGCTGAACTTAATAAGACATTAAAAAAAAATAAAGTAATTTTATCAATTGACCGTTTGGATTATACAAAAGGTACAGTCAACAGGTTAAATGGGTTTGAAGATTTTTTGAGTAGATTTCCCAATTGGCATAAAAAGGTTGTCATGATACTGGTGATGATTCCGTCAAGAATAGAGGTTAATCAATATGAGCTGATGAAAAGGCAGACAGAAGAGTTAATCAGTAAAATAAACGGTCTATACGGAAGTATCGGCTGGACACCTATCTTGTATCAATTTAGCACTGTTTCATTTGAGAGGTTAATCGCTTTATACAACCGGGCAGACATTGCACTGATTACTCCCTTAAGGGACGGGATGAATCTGATTTCTAAAGAATACTTGGCAGCAAAGGCACACAATGCAGGAGTTTTAATTTTAAGCGAAATGGCCGGTGCTTCAAAGGAGTTAACTGAGGCGATAATTATTAACCCTGACAGTAAAGAAGAGATATCTGCTGCAATTTCGCGCGCGCTTATAATGCCAAAAAGAGAGCAGTTAAAAAGATTAAAAAGAATGCAAGAAATCGTTGAGAAAAATGATGTTTTCAGTTGGACTGAGAGCTTTCTGGGATATTTAGATGGTATCAAAAACGAACAGGATCAACTGGCTGGTAAGGTGTTTGATCCGGCAACTAAAAAACATTTAATAGCGGATTTTACAAAGGCTGCAAAGAGGTTAATTTTTCTTGACTATGACGGAACCTTAGTACCATTTAAGTCAAAATACTGGCTGGTAAAGCCTTCAAAACAGCTGATGAGAATACTGAAAAAGTTATCGTCAGATAAGAAAAATGAGGTGGTGATTATCAGCGGACGTGACAGAAATACACTTGAAAAATTTTTTGGTAAATTGCCAATAAATTTAGTTGCAGAACACGGATTATTAATTAAAGAAAGATGGTCAGGGTGGAAAGTTATGAGTAACCCCTCAATTGATTGGAAAAAAGAAGCATTATATTTGTTTTCATCTTATGTAGACCAATTACCGGATTCATCCATAGAAGAAAAGGAGTTTTCTGTAGCCTGGCATTACCGCAGGTCAGATCCGGTTCAGGCGGCTATCAAATCAAGAGAGCTTATGGATGATTTAGTGTATTTTACAACCAATAAAAATTTACAAATCGTACATGGTAATAAAGTGATTGAGATAAAAAGTGTCTACACAAATAAAGGCGTGGTTGCTAACAGGTGGTTTAACAGGCAGGACTTCGATTTTATATTAGCCATAGGTGATGATAAAACTGATGAAGATTTATTTTCAGTCTTACCTGGGTATACTTATTCAGTTAACGTAGGACCTCATAACTCGTCTGCCAGATTTAATATACAAAATCCCAAAAAAGTTATTCAGCTGCTTTCTGACTTAGCTAAAAGATCAAGAGAGTAGCTGCCGGGCGAATTCATCTATATCCCCTGCTCCCATAAAAAATAAAATGTCGTATTTTTGAGTATTACTACTTAATAACTCCTTCAATTTATCTTTATTTTGATACACCAATGTATTTGAATTGACTGCGTTTACAAGATGCTGGCTGTGGATTTTCCCTGTATCAACTTCCCTTGATGGGTAGATATCAACAATGATAGTTTGATCAATTGGGAGAGTTTTAAATACTTTCACAAAATCATCAAATAAGGCTTTAGTTCTTGAAAACATATGAGGTTGATAAATTAACCATATTTTTTCTTTAGGAAACTTTTCTCGGACAGCCTGCATAGTCTTTTTAATTTCTGTTGGATGATGGCCAAAATCAGAATATACCTTCATACCTATATATTCGCCGATAAACTCCAACCTCCTTCCAATACCTGTATAGCTTTCTAAGCTTTGTTTTATAATTTCTGGGTTTATGCCCAGAAAAAGTCCTACTTGTAGAGCTGACATAGCATTTAGTTTGTTATAATCCCCAGGTATTTTAAGGGTAAGATTCATTTGATTTTTTGAATAATCAATAGCCAAAGTTGAGCTTTCTTTCATAACAACTTTCAATACTTCGGAAACGCCCGGATCAGAAAGATTTGCAACAATCTTTCCTTTTGTTTGCATTAAAAATTTTTTAAAACTTTCTTTATAGGATGAAAAGTCTTTAAAATATTCAGGATGATCCATCTCGATATTGGTCACGACAGTTATATCGGGTTTGAGACTTAGAAAATTATCATTAAACTCATCTGCTTCAATAACAAAATATTTACTTTTCCCAAAACGGTAATTTATGCCTAATTTTGGGATAATTGCGCCAAGCAGTATAGTTGGGTCTAGCTTAGCATCTTCTAGCATTTGTCCTATCATAGCAGTG
>CAYSNN010000087.1:950-3521 GCA_964432475.1 uncultured Gammaproteobacteria bacterium | reverse complement strand
CGGTAAGATTGGCCATTATTCTCTGAATAATAACAATATTTTTTATTCTCAGGATCTAGGGGGATAGTAGTAAGATAGTCTTGGAAATCTGTATCTTTGTAGAGCAGCTCACTATTTGCGTCAGTGCAGGTTGACTCAGGGGTGGAAACATATTTTTGATACTTCTGAAAATACAGTTCCAAAGCAGTAGATATTTTATTTAGATCATTTTTTCTAACACTATCCTGGGCTTTTGAAATGGTATTTTGATATACGCTTAAACCAATAACAGATAATACGACAATAATAGTTACAACTATTAATAATTCAACGAGTGTAAAACCAGATGTATTTGACATTTTTAAGGAATCTCCGACCATTTTTGGTAAGTATCAGACATTAAATTTCTTAAAATCACCAGATATTTAGGTTGATGGACAATTTTTTCAGCAGGGTCAGAATTATCAGCAAGCTTACGGCGGAATTTAATTGGTGCAGTATCTGTTAGAGAAATTAAACTGCCGTTGATTAAAAGTTTAGGTGTTTGGGTGTTGCCATCTAAGCAAGTAGCACCATCAATATTATAGGCTGTACAAATAGTGCCTGTTGAAATTATTACTGCATCGATCTGATCAACTTCTTGGTCAATATTTACATTACCTTTTATAATGAAAACTAAACCAACATTTGGGGTGGTAGTAAGTTTTTTGTTACTTGGTTTTATTAACAGATTACCGTCAACTAGTATAACGCCGTTTTGGCCACCAGAGATATTATTGTTAAGGGTTAAATTACCAGTAAGATTATAAACAGATTCATTAGTAAGCGGTATATCAGCTTCAGTTGCTTCGATTGCGATAATAGGCGCTTTTTTAGCAGAAGATTTGCTCTGTGTATAATAAAGTGATTTGAGATCTTCATATGTGGGAATTTTATAAGGGGCAAAAGCAGCCCTAGGGTTAATAACACAGGCGCCAGAAGAAGTCAGGAGACTTCTGGACAGATCAGGTGTAGACAGCAGTCCTGTAGCCACGGCCGGAGTGGTGTCTGTTGGGACCGAACAGACGCCGCCGGCAGCATAAGTGGGATGCAAGCGGTAAACAGTAGGCGGTAACAAGATTAACACCAAGGCTAATAAAACAGAAGCTATATAGGTTGTGATTAATATCTTATGTTTCATTTTCATTGCCCGGCTGTTGGCAGGTTAATCCTGGTATTTGAATGGACATCCCCATAAAATTGAACCCAAGCATTAGCGGGAGGATTAACTGTAAATTCTCGGGTAGTAAAACCGCATTGATAATATGTTGTGTATGTAGGATTAGGCATTAATCTAATCGTACTAAGATATCCTTAGGGAGTCAAGCTGGAGGCGCACTATTCCATTATATAGGGATGAATGTGGGAGGTTCAAGAGGTTCAGGAGATTCAACAAATACGCCAGAGTTATCTTCAGCAACTTCTATTACACCAAAATCTAATCGAGGATCAGTTTCTCTTGCATCTCCATCATATTTTACTCCTGCTACTTCTACTTCATTAGCTGGGTCTGATCTTCAATGGGTAACTGATTGCCGCTTGGCTGAGGTAGGGAACTAAGAGATTTAACAGGAGCTAGTGTTTTGTAAAAGTAAGACCACCGATAATTAAAGCTGACAATAACAATCAATTCGTCAAAGAGTCTGAACTGTTAAGATTTGTGGGTATAGTTTATGATTTCTCGTACTAAAATGCTATTTGACTTTTATAATTCTCGGGTTATAATATAGCTCTATGATAAAAAGGACTCTATTTAATAAGATACAAAATCACCTTTCCAATCCTGAACTTAGCATGATTGTGGGACCGCGCCAAGCTGGCAAAACCACCCTAATGGAGATGCTAAGAGATGACTTAGAGAAAAAGGGTGAAAAAACCCTATTTTTAAACCTTGATTTTGACAGCGATAGACCCTTTTTTGAATCTCAGGAGAAACTGTTACAAAGAATTTCCTATGGAATAGGAGAAGAGAAAGGATATGTATTTATCGACGAGATCCAAAGAAAAGAAGATGCAGGGTTATTTTTAAAGGGGCTTTATGATAAAAAACTGCCATATAAATTTATTGTTTCAGGATCAGGTAGTATTGAGCTGAAAGAAAAAATCCACGAGTCCTTACCCGGCAGGAAAAGACTGTTTGAACTAACAACTATTACCTTTGAGGAATTTGTAGCCTACAAAACGGACTATAAACATATTCAGGAAGGTAGCTCTTTTACAGAGCTTGCAAACTTTTTTGGTCTTTTTAAAGAGTTAGCCTTTCAATATTTTGAGGAGTATTTAAATTTTGGAGGTTATCCAAAAGTAGTACTTGCAAAAACCCTGGAGGAAAAAAGAGCTGCTATTGCTGATATCTATCAAAGCTTTTTGGAAAAAGATATGTCAATTCTTTTAAATATCCAAAAAACAGATAGCTTAACTGCGCTGCTTAGAGTTTTGGCCTCCCAAATAGGCAATTTAGTCAATGTAACAGAAGTTTCAAACACTCTTGGCATATCTGTACAAACAGTAAAAGATTATTTATGGTATTTGGAGAAAACTTATATCATAAAC
>CAYSNN010000087.1:0-940 GCA_964432475.1 uncultured Gammaproteobacteria bacterium | reverse complement strand
AGGTGACTCCGTATTTTAAAAATACCAGGAAAGAGATAACCAAAGCTCCGGTTTACTATTTTGCTGATTTGGGGCTTCGCAACTATGCCGCTAACCAATTTGGCAATGCCATTTTTAACTCAAGCGGATTTTTGTTTGAAAACTTTGTCTATAATAACCTTAAAAACCACCTTGGATTAACCCCAACGAGTATCCATTTTTGGAGGACTAAAGACAAAGCAGAAGTGGATTTTGTCTTAAATACAGGCACCGGAGTCATACCAGTGGAAGTTAAATACAGCCGCCTAAAACAACCTGAAATGAACCGTTCTTTCAGATCGTTTTTAATCAAATATAAAGTATCCAAGGCATACATTGTCAATCTTGACCTAACTGGGCAAACCGTAGAAAAAGGCTCTAAGATTTGTGTTGTACCCTTTTTTAATACCCAAGTTATTACCACAAACACATAACAAATATACAAGCTTAAAAATAGCCTAAGTTCTAAAAACTATTGCCACCCTAAAATGTGTTAGAATTAAAGATATGCCTTTTATATGGGATTATGATATTAATGAGTTAAAGAAAACAAATAGCGGAAGGCTTTTAATTTTAAAGAGGATGATCAATTACGGTCCCAGCAAAGGCGAGAAAATCTCTTTAAAAGAAGTCAAAAAAAATTGGGATAAACTTCATTTGGACCCTCTTAAGAAAAGGTTGATGGAGCTGTTGATATGGGGAAAATGATTCTTACTTCAAAGCAGCAGGTTATTTTTGACGAGATAAAGGCAAGTGGTTTTTTAAGGGAAAACTTCTATTTTACCGGAGGCACCGCGCTTTCTGCAGTTTACCTGCACCATAGATTGTCAGAAGATCTGGATTTTTTTTCACCGGAAAAATTCGATACTTTACCAATTGTAAACCTAATAACAGAATGGAGCAGAAAGCACGATTTCAAGGT
>CAYSNN010000086.1:0-3564 GCA_964432475.1 uncultured Gammaproteobacteria bacterium | reverse complement strand
TGATAGTGAAGTATCAATTACCTGTTTGCCCTTGGCAGAAACTTTGGAAGGGGATTTGACCGGTTATATTACCACCAATTTAATGGGTGTAACTGACGGACATATCTTTTATGATTCCAATATTTTTTATAAAGGCAGAAGACCGGCCATTAATATACCTTTATCAGTAACCAGGGTAGGGAAACAGACCCAGGGTAAATTGCAAAAATCCATAAGCCGGGTTATCAGCGATTTTTTAATTAAATATGAAACTGCCCAAAATATCTCACATTTTGGAGCAGAATTGACTGATGAAACAGGTCAGACTTTAATAATGGGAGAAAAAATCACCCAATTTTTAGACCAGCCCTTCAATTTAGTTTTGCCGCAGGATGGGCAGCCGGCGCTTTTTGCCCTGATCTTGCAGGGGCTGATCGGGGACGATCCACGCTTTCCCATACCGGTTTGCAGGCTTAATTTAGTTAAAAACCATACCCATTTAAATGTCCAAGGTTTGCTTGCCCAATTGTCCAAGGTTGAAGATTTAGAGAAATTATTTGCCAATGTATTGGAAAAAAAGGAGGAGCTAATCGCTTTATGTCAGTCCAGCTAAGGTTAGCAGAAGATTTAGAAGCTGCGGGGAGCATGAGATTTTTAGCCCAAGCTTATGAGCAGATTTCAGTAGTTAAAATGCAACAAATCAGAAGGTCTGTACTTAAAACCCGGGATTTTTTAGATAGACTGGCAGATGTGTTTGTGGATGTAAAGGGCTCTTATAAAAACAAGATTTTAGAGCTGGTTAAGAAAAAAAAGGGCGCAGCCCAAATTACTTCTTTTTCTACTTTGGCTAAAAATAATAAAACAGCGGTAGTACTCATCTCTGCCAATACCAGGCTATACGGCAATATTGTTTACCAGGTTTTTGCAGAGTTTAATAAATTCTTAAAAGAAAATAGAGAAGCTGAGGCGGTGGTGGTTGGTAAAATCGGTAAGGAGCTTCTTGACTTACAGGGCAGGCAGGAATACAGTTATTTTGAGGTGCCTGATAATGAGGTGACCTTTGCTGCTTTGGAACCTTTGATTGCTAAAATCTTAAATTACGCAAGGGTGGTTGTTTTTTATGGCCAATTTGTTAATGTTTTAAACCAAACTGCCCAAAGCCGTGAGATTACAGGAGAACAGCCTTTTGAGGGACAAATAGAGCAGGACAGGAAGCTGCATTTTCTATTTGAACCGAGCCTGGAAAATATTTTAAACTTTTTTGAAACCCAAATTTTCACTTCTGATTTTAAGCAGACTATCAACGAAACACAGCTTGCGCGGTATGCTTCCAGAATCAATGCTATGGAGGAGGCTTTGGTGAATATAGACAGCAGGATTAAAAGTATCAGATACTTAAAGTTAAGAGCTGTTAAAGATGCTCAAAATAAAAAGCAGCAGCAAACAATGGCAGGAATTAGTTTATGGGGATGAACAACTTTGGCAAAATAGTCAGTATTAAACAACAATTAGTAGAAGTAGAATTTTTGGGTCACCACCCAAAGATACATAGTTTATTGGAGTTAAAAGACGATAAAAGCATCAAGATGGAGGTTTTTACCTCCTCCGGTAAGCAAAAGTTTTATTGTTTATTGCTTTCAAATGACCATCCAAAGATTGGGGCCCAGGTAATAGATACTGAAGAGGCGATTAGGATTCCGGTAGGCATAGAATTATTAGGCCGGGCAATTGATCTTTTTGGTAAAGTTTTAGACGAAGGTGAGAAGCTCAACACAAAACATACCAAGACTATTTTTAAACATGAGTTAAGCTACCACAACATTAACACCCCTAAGGAAGTTTTAGAAACAGGTATTAAGGTTATAGACTTTTTTGCCCCAATTTTAAAAGGAGGAAAGGTGGGTTTATTTGGAGGCGCAGGAGTAGGTAAAACAGTGCTGCTTTCAGAGATTATCCATAACATTGTTATTTTAGGCAAAAGAGAAAGTGTCTCTGTGTTTACAGGCGTAGGGGAAAGGTCCCGGGAAGGCCAGGAGCTTTATGAGACAATGAAGGAAAATGGTGTTTTGAAAGATATCTGTTTGTTGTATGGACAAATGGGAGAAAATCCGGCAGTGAGATTCCGGACAGCGGCTAGCGGGGTAGCAGTGGCTGAATATTTCAGAGATGAGGTCGGACGTGACGTTCTGTTTTTTGTGGACAATATCTTCCGCTTTGCCCAGGCAGGGTATGAACTGTCAACTCTAATGAATAATATTCCTTCCGAGGGGGGATATCAGGCTACGCTTTCTTCGGAAATGGCTTCGCTTCATGAAAGACTTTCTTCATCTCAGAGACATCATATTACCTCCTTTGAGGCAATTTATGTGCCCTCTGACGATCTGACAGATCATGGTGTACAATCAGTTTTTCCTTATCTGGATTCTAATATTGTGTTATCAAGGGCTGCTTATCAGCAAGGTCAGTTTCCGGCAGTGGATATTTTATCCTCTGTGTCTGCGGCCCTAAATCCGGATATAGTAGGCCAACTGCATTTTGAGACTGTTTTACAAGCCCAAGCACTTTTGAAAAAAGCAGTAGCTTTAGAAAGAATGGTGTCTTTAATTGGAGAGGCTGAGTTATCCGGAGAGGACCAGGTAGCTTTTAAAAGGGCAAAGATTTTGAAAAATTATATGACTCAAGGGCTTTCTGTAATTGAAGCCCAAACAGGCAGGCCCGGGAAATTTGTGCCTTTAGGGCAGGTTGTTAAAGATGTAGGTAGTATTGCAGAGGGTAAATATGACGGGATAGATCCCGGAAAGTTTCTATATATTGGAGGAGTGGAGGAAGCTTAGCGATTATGAATCCTAGCGCTAGATTACAACTAACTATAATAAACCCTGATGAGGAATCGTTTACTCAAGAAGTAGATGTAGTTTCCTCTTCTAATTTAGAAGGGCCTTTTGATATCTGGCCAATGCACAGTAATTTTATCTCCATTATTAAAGATTATCTTTGGGTCTATAAGGGTAAGGAAAAAATTAAAGAGTTAAAAGTAGATACAGGTATTATAAGAGTTACTTCTAATAGAGTAGAAATCTTTTTAGGGATAGATGCTCTAAAATAAGTTAAAGATTTCTATATACTAGAAAGCTCTACTTTCACAGAAGGTCCCATGGTGGGGGTTAAGGCTAGTTTTTTGACCTTAGTTTTACCAATGGTTGTGAGTAATGTTTTAATATTGGCTGCTAACTCTTCAGTGGGTTGGTTTAATTTACCTAGTCCAATATGGATAACGGCAGCTTTAGATTCTGTTTTATATTCTGTCTTACCAGCTTGAAATCCTGCCACGGTTTTTTTTAAATCATCGGTAATAGTGCCGTTTTTAGGGTTTGGCATTAAACCTCTGGGGCCTAAAATCCTGGCTATTCTAGCCAGTTTTGGCATCCATTCAGGTGTAGTTACCACTAAATCAAAATTAACCTTACCCTTATTAATCTCTTCTACCGTAGTTTCATCTCCTGCTATATCTGCACCGGATGCACCGGCTTCTTTACCAAAAGCTAATATGGTTAACTTTTTACCAGTGGCAAAGGGTAGTGAAAC
>CAYSNN010000085.1:1451-3632 GCA_964432475.1 uncultured Gammaproteobacteria bacterium | reverse complement strand
GGCCGAAAATCATCAAGATGAAAATTATTTCTTAAAACTCGATAAATATCCATACCAGACTGAAAACATTATATCTCATACACTAAGATTGATGCTCCAAACTAAACGGGAAAGCCTCAACACAAAACTTAAGATCCATAGTTATCATAGAGCTATACTATACTTTTAGTTGATCCTGCCCAAATGGGCAAAATGGCATCCTACTCCAAACGAAGAATTACATATAATAAGGTAAGACTATTCCTTTTCCTCCGTTCATATGGTGCATACACGATCCTTAGCAAATTCAAGAACAAGCCCAATTATAGAGTTATCTGCCGACTGGGTAATGTTTTAAATTTAGACATACACTTACTTAACAAGTTTTTCACTTTCGATAAATATCCAAGAGGGCTACCGAATTTAAACAGTTTAACAAAATATCTGGTTCCAAAAGAAAAAATGCTGGTTTATTTGGAGATAGAACAGGAAATTATAAACCTAACCTTAGAAAAACAGGATAAGGAAAATCCTACACTAGAGGCCTAAACGGTCCGAATCCCACTTTCCCCGGGCAAATAAATCCTGTAACCGTAGCCTTGCTATCCAGACAAATTTCTCAAAAAATTGAGAGTATTTTCTAGGCTCAGGGCGGTCCGGAAGTTTGACTAAAAAAGTGGAGTTTTAGAAAGCCCCATCAACCTAAATAGACGTTCCGGTCATATAGGGGTGCCCGTCTTGGCTGCGGGTCTTGGATCAAGTTAGAACCAGTTTAATGACTAATTACTCAGGAATTTAAACCGTTTTTAAACTAATTCCGCCATCAACTACCACTACTTCTCCAGTCATAGCATCGTTTTTAACAATTGCAACTGCCATCTCAGCAATCTCTTCAGGTAAAATCATTCTTTCAATCAACTGCTCGTTACCACTGGTTTTAAAATCTTCTTCACTGGTATCAATCCAGAGGGGAGTTTTTACATAGCCTGGCGCAATCGCATTTACTAAAATTTTTGGTGCCAAGTTTTTAGCTAGGGTCTGGGTAAAATGGTTAACTGCTGCTTTTGATGCGCCATATGCAGACAGTCCCTTAAAACAAGTCTTCCCCTCACCATAAATTGATGAGATATTGAGGATTTTACCGCCGTTATTCATTAACTCTACAGCCTTTTCACAACACAGCACAACAGAAAATAAATTTACCTGAAAAACTTCCTTCCAAACCTTAGTATCAAAAAGGTCTCTTGGTCTATTTATTCCTGCATTATTAACCAAAATATCTAAAGTTTTATAATTTTCTTCAACCTGTTTAAAAAGCTCTTGAATATCATCTTCTGAGTGCAAATCTACTTTAATCGCTAAGGCCTTCACACCTAGTTTTTCAACCTCTTTAGCAATCTCATCTGATTCTTTTATCTTTGAGTTATAGGTAAAAACTACATTACAACCATCTTTGGCTAAAGCCATAACAATAGCTTTACCAATTCCACTACTTCCACCAGTTACAAGAGCAACTTTATCTTTTAGCATTATCTATAGCAAATATACAACTAATGGGGAATATTTCCAATAGTTTATGCTTAAAGGTTCTAGCGTCTAAGCCCCCTGAACTTTAGAGGGTTTTATTTGGGTTTATACAACAATCTAAACTGGCAGTGCTGCGGGTCTTAGACCAAGTTAGAACCCTTTTTAATAAAAGGTAAGGAGCTGAGGATAGTTAATAGTTATCGGGATTTGTTATCCACATTTTACAAAAAGCTTCATCACTTAAACTTTCTATCTTAAAATCATAAATACTTTTGGGGTTAGGATATCTATTCTTAGGGTAATTTGAGCAGAGGAACTCATTTACAATATTAAATATGCCACCTGCGTCTTTTGGGTTGGCAATCTTTGGAGTATTTTTTTGATCTATTTCACATTTAACCGGATTAACTTGATCAATTAAAATAGTCTTATTTACGAGATCTTCTTTTGAAATATTTTGGCAGTTTTCAATGAATTTGACTCTTTGATATTCAAAATTGGAAGATAAATAGGCTTTGTTTAGCTGCTCAATTGCCTGTTTGTTATTGTAGATCCCGCTATAAAAAACAAAGCTATTAAAAATACCGTCTGGTCTGGCTGTGACTACAATAATTTCTTTATCATTTTTGTTTAGACTTCGAGATACATAATCTGTCAAAACCCTTTCATGGAAAA
>CAYSNN010000085.1:0-1379 GCA_964432475.1 uncultured Gammaproteobacteria bacterium | reverse complement strand
GACATAAAGAATAATTATCAATGCTAAAAATATTTTGGCTATGTATTTTTGCTTTAGGACTGATATTTTACTCCAGCAGAAATAACACCCCCATCCAATAATCCCACTAAGGAATGGGTAGGCTAGAGCTGCTCTTAGAGAATAGATGCTAGTTTCAGAAGTCTTAATTGCAGCTGGTAAAACAGAAATTGCAATTAGCGAAAAGATAAATAACATATTTGGTAAGTTTTTAGATATTGCCAATATCCCCAGTATCAAAAAGAGCAAATCTGCTAAGTAATAGAATCCATGATTGGAAATATAAGAATTATCTGTATCTTTTTGACCTGTTAAGAATAAAGATGTGGGAGAAAAGAAACCTAAAAATCTCTCTACTCGTAGACTTGGCTTAGTTGTTTCTATTTCGTTAAGTCTTATTCCAGCGTATGAATTGGAAAGTATTAAAAAATACCCACCAATCACTAAAGATGCTACCAGAACAAACAAGAAAGTAAATTTAAAATGACGTAATTTAAATTGCTGTAAGTTGTAAACAACCCCCCATAGAATTATTAAAGGTAAGATTGGTTTTGCTCCAAAATAAACTAGGAACGCTGCAAATGAGAACAAACTTCCAAGTATTAAATTTGATTTATATGATTTGTGTCGAGTAAAAAAATATAGTCCTAAAATATAAAATAGATGGGAAACATAATGAGGATAGGCAGTTCTTCCAAAATAAATAGCCCACGGATTGATGGCCACAAACAAGCCTACTATCATGCCTAAAGCCGTGTTTTTAGACAAGTTTTCAAATAACTTGCCTGTTACAAAAACTAATAATATAGACCCAAGCACAAAAGGGATTTTTGATAAAACTAAATTTAGTGGAAAAATCATCATCCAGGGAATTAACACATATGATTCTAATTCTCCATAAACACAATCACCCCAAATACAATGACCGTTTTGGGTCAATATCCCAGCTAGTACCCCTGGCACATTAGATCCAGTAAAAGCAAGAGATTTGGCATTAATTATTTCGTGAAGCTCATCATCGTGGGTTATACCTACTGGGTTTAAATCTAAACCATATAATCGGAGCAGAAGTGCCAAAAATAAGATAACACTCCAGACCAACACATTTCTTTTAAAAAAATTCCCCATTTCAACTTTTATATTATTACGCATTAAACAATATAATATAACATTGATTAAGTAAGAACTATTCAGACTGTAAATGGCTGCGGCTTTATTGCCAAATGCAAAATCCCACCTGTGCAAAATCCCACCTGGGAGGTGGACTAGCTTGACACCTAGGGATTTTGTATGATATTTGTGCCTAGCTGCGGGACAAGGATTCGAACCTTGATAGACAGATCCAGATTCTGTCGTCCTAC
>CAYSNN010000084.1:0-3760 GCA_964432475.1 uncultured Gammaproteobacteria bacterium | reverse complement strand
TTCATATATAAACGCTGATTTTCCGTTTATTAACACCCATTGGCTGTTTGAGGTTCTAGTGTATTTAGTAAGTCAAACAGCCAATTTACAGCCTCTGTTAATCTTAAAGCTTTTTGTAATACTCGCCTCTGTTTGGTTGACTCTAAAAACGGTCCCAAAAGAAAACAGAGTGCTGCTGATTCCCATAGGATTTATATTTTTGCACGTACTAAGAGAGCGGACAGAACTGCGGCCTGAAATATTCAGCTTTTTATTTACAGCACTCACTCTTATCGTTCTCGAAAAGTTTCTTCGGATGAAAACCAGACTTATATATCTATTGCCTTTTATTCAACTTGTCTGGATCAATACCCATATTTATTTTTTTGTAGGACTTGCGCTTCAGGCCATATTTTTTGTTGGCGCAAGGCTAAAGTTATTAGGACTTACCCTTTTAGCATCGGTTCTGGTCAGCTTATTAAATCCAAGCGGGTTAACAGGACTGCTGTATCCGCTTAATGTAACTAAAAATTATGGGTACACAATTGTTGAAAATCAGACTATGTTTTTTTTGGAAAGTATCAATTTCAGGGATCCGAATTTTCTGTTTGTTAAAATCTCTGCTGCTTTAATTGTTTTGTCCATTATTGTTAGCCTGGTTAGAAGAAAAGTCTCAGTTTTAAGTACCTTGCTCTCCCTTTTCGGGTTATCCCTGGCCTTGTTAAACGTCAGAGGTTTTCCCTATTTAGTATTTATTTCTTTGCCTGCTGTTTTGCAAAACTTCGGGCAAATCAGAAGATCAACCTTAACCTACGTTTTTTCATGCCTTTTTGCACTTATACTTTTACTTGAATCCTTTTTTTACTTAAACGGGGATTACTATAGATTCAAGGATGATTCAAATACCGTAGGCATTAAATTCATTGAAAGCGGCAGGAAAGCTTTGGATTTTGTCATTAAAAATGACCTGCCTGCACCGATTTTTAATAATTTCGACATCGGCAGTTATATTACCTATAGGGGATACCCCAAATACCAAGTATTTGTTGACGGCAGACCTGAAGCATACCCTGAGGAATTTTTTACTGACACTTACATACCAGTCCAGTATGATCATAATAAATTTAAGGATTTAGAACAAAAGTTGGGATTTAAAACAATTATATTTTCTCACACCGATCAAACACCTTGGGGATCGGCATTCTTAAAACAAATCGTTCAAGATAAAGATTGGGTTTTAGTCTATATAGATAATTTCATGGTGGTTTTGGTGAAAGAGGACGCTTCAGCCTCTAAGAATCTAAGTAAGATTGACTTAAAAACATTATTACCTGTATATTTCCAATATGATAATCATGTCTCCTACTTAAGGTTGGGCTTCTTTCTAATAAACACGGCAAACAGCGAGGCCGGGATAAAGTTTATACAAAAAGCTTTGCAAGTTTTCCCGGATAGCCCCATTGCAAATTCTATTTTTTCGGATAAATCCCGAAGTATTTATTTCTGGTAAGATTGCCTAAACTCGGCTCTTGATTTTAAGAAGAAGTAGCCAACGATTAGTGCTGTGGCGATAGGGGAGAGCCATTCCGGAATATGGTACCCGAAGCTGTCCAAAAGCATAATCAGCCCTAAAACCAAAATTGAATACATAGCTCCGTTTTTTAAATAGATATATTTTTTTATTCTCTCTATATTCCCCAAAGTTAATTGCCTTACAACAAATGCTCCGATCCCATTTCCCAGTAGGATTAAAGGCACGGAAAGCGTAAAAGCAAAAGCCCCTATCACCCCGTCTATGGAAAATGTTGCATCAATCACTTCAAGATAAAATATTTTACTCCAGTCTGATCTGGCCGTGTCTAAAAGTTGCGCTTCCTGTGCTTTGGCATTTTCCTTAAACCCGTGTACTATAAAAAAGACCGTAGAACCCACAACTGAACCAAATGCCATGAAGGGGTTTTCTTTAATGGAAAACCAAACAACGAAAGCAAGTATTATTGATACAACAGCATAAAACCAAACCCCCTGTGAATGGAAAAACCTTTCACCCCTCAAGCCATATTTTTTTGGCTCTAAAAATAACCAGTGGAAAAAAAGAAAGACTAGAAATATACCTCCCCCTGAAAGTAAAATCGGGGCTGATAACTCTATTGCTTCTATGACTTTTGGGTCAGATGAAAAGGAAGCAGTGAATGCCCCAACCGGTCCAAGGGAGGGGTTTGTTGCCCATACAATTGCCCAGGGCAGTAAACCCCGCAGTAAAAAGACTGCAATGAGTAAACCCCAAAGCAAAAACCACCTTCTGGCCTTTTGTCCCATGGTAGTCAGAACTTCGGCATTAATAATGGCATTGTCTACAGATGAGATTGTTTCAAAGAGCACCAGCCCTGATATAGTTAGTACGATTGTCAATATATCCATAGTTGGATTATACTAAAGTATCGCAGAAATGATTAAAAAGTTAAACAGGCTTATTTCAAGTGTCATAAAGGTAAACTCCGCAATTGTCCCCAAACTTTTAATCCTTTTGGTAATTTTCTCACTGGGACTCGGGGTCGGTAAACAAACTTTAAGCAAAGACCAACCCGCAGTTTCATCAAACGAAGAAAAAAATACTCCTAAAGCTTTTATCTCAGAGGTTTATGACAAAATCAAAGAAAATTACTGGGATAATATTTCAGACGCCCAGCTCCTGGATTTATTTAAGCTTTCCTTTGGCAAAAACGGCGGCCAAATAACATCAGCTCATTTCAACAGTAAAGAAAAGCTACTGAAGGCCATCACGGAAAATACTAAAAATATGCCGGAAGAACAAAGAAATAAGTTTGTATCTTCTGTTGCAGGATCTGTTTTGGCATCCCTAAATCCACCCGGAAGATCCGGTCTTTATACCCAAAAACTGGAAACACAGCTTAAAAACACCGTACAAAACATCAACCCTGATAAAGATTTATATAAGGATTTGGGACTTAGTAAAGGCGCATCAGAAGATCAGGTAAAAGATGCATACCAAAAAAAAGAAGGGGAGCTTAAAAAGGAAAATACTCCTCAGGCACAGGAAAAGTTAAAAGAAGTGGCGTATGCAAAAGAAGTCTTAACAGAAAAAGATAAGAAATTAAGATACGATGAAAGCGGAATTGAGCCCACTATATTTAGTAAAATTGTAAAATCGGGAATTCTGTATGTACAGTTTAAAAAATTCTCCCCTACCTCATATGATGAGTTTGTAAAGGCCTTTAATTTGTATAAGGATGATGCAGCCCTTACCGGGCTTATATTTGATCTTAGAGGTAATGTAGGTGGTGCAATAGATGTAACTCCATACTTTTTGGGCCACTTTATCGGCAAAAACCAATATGCTTTTGATTTTTACCATAAAGGCGAGTATCTGCCCTTTAAAACTCCAACTGACAAACTGGTTCCTATCGCAAAATATAAGCAGGTTGTAATTTTGGTTGATAACCAAACCCAATCATCTGCTGAAATTATGGCAGCAACGTTTAAAAAATATCATATCGGTGTACTTGTCGGTGTTCCGACCAAAGGATGGGGGACTGTTGAAAGGGTATTCCCCTTAGAAAACCAGATTGATCCCAATGAAAAATATTCAGTATTTTTAGTACACTCTATAACATTAAGGGATGATAATTTACCGATAGAAGGCAGGGGAGTGGAACCGAATGTAAATATTCAGGTTCAAGGATGGGAACAGCAGCTGCAGAGTTATTTTAGTAATCCCCAAGTTGTTGCAGCAGTCAAACAAGTAATGCAGTTTTAATTC
>CAYSNN010000083.1:0-3776 GCA_964432475.1 uncultured Gammaproteobacteria bacterium | reverse complement strand
AATGGAAGGAAAAGTATAATCCTCTTACACAATGAAATTAACAAAAGATCAGGTTATAAAAGTTGCCAAGCTTGCCAACCTGCCGCTTTCAGGTGAAGAGGAAGAAAAATTCTCCGATCAAATTTCAAAAATTTTAGATTACATTAATCAATTAAACCAGCTTGATACATCTGATGTAGAGCCCACATTTAATGTATCAACAAACCAAAATGTTTCAAGAAAAGATGAAACTGTTGCCTCGCTTACACAGGATGAGGTTTTATCTAATGCTTCCCAGAAAAAGGGTGGTTTCTTCGTAACAAAAGGAGTTTTTGAAGAATGAGTGACATTACAAAGCTAACTTTAATAGAGACTTTAAAAGCTTTAGAAGATAATGATTTTTCTGAAGAGGAGTTAAATAAAGCTTATTTTGGTAGGATCAACGCCTTAAATGGCGGTTTAAATGCATTTTTGGAAGCCAGGGAAAACAATAAAGGGATACCTGCTGGGATAAAGGATATAATTTGTACTCAGGGGATAAAGACAACTGCCGGCTCTAGAATATTGAGTAATTTTATTCCTCCATATAATGCTACTGTTGTTAAAAGGTTGTTGGCCCAAGGTATAAGTATTATTGGCAAAACAAACTGCGACGAGTTTGCGATGGGTTCATCAGGGGAAAATTCAGCTTACGGGATAACAAAAAATCCGTGGGATTTAACTAAAATACCTGGCGGATCTTCCAGCGGTTCTGCAGCAGCTGTAGCTGCGGATTTGTGTACATTTTCCATTGGATCTGATACAGGCGGTTCTATAAGACAGCCTGCTTCGTTTTGTGGGGTGGTAGGTTTTAAACCAAGCTATGGCAGGGTTTCAAGGTATGGGTTTATTGCCATGGCTTCATCGCTGGATTGCCCCGGCCCATTTACTAAATCTGTCGCAGATGCAAAAAAGGTCATGGAATGGATAAAAGGATTGGATAAGTTAGATGCTAACTGTTTCAATTCGAAGCCACACCTCGAAGGTGTACGCACAAACTTGAAAGGATTAAAAATTGGAGTTCCTAAAGAGTATTTTGGACAAGGATTAGATAAGGGAGTGGAAAAGACCATAAAAGACGCTATTGAAAAATTGGAGGATCTTGGGGCAGAGATTGTTGAGGTAAGTTTGCCGCATACAGAGTATGCAGTAGCTGCTTACTACATACTGATGGCTTCTGAGGTTTCTTCAAACCTAGCTAGGTTTGATGGTATTAGGTTTGGCAGCAGTAGAGATAGTTTTGGAGCAGAACCAAAAAGGAGAATAATGCTTGGAACCTTTGCACTCTCTACAGGTTATTATGAGGATTACTTTGCCAAAGCTGCTAAGGTGAGGACCTTAATTAAACAAGATTTTGAAGAAACTTTTAAAAAATGCGATGTGATTGTCGGACCAGTCTCTCCGACGGTAGCTTGGAACATAGGAGAAAAGATCGAAGATCCTCTTGCCATGTATCTTTCTGATGTCTACACAGTACCTTCAAGCTTAGCAGGAATTCCGGGTTTATCTATTCCTTGTGGGTTTTCAAATGGACTTCCAGTTGGTTTACAAATTTTAGGAAAATATATGGATGATGAGACTGTGTTAAATGTAGGAGAAATTTATGAACAAGCAACTGGGTGGGGAAAGGAAAAACCAAAGTTATGAGCAGTTATAAACCAGTAATTGGGCTTGAGGTGCATGTAGAACTGAATACAAAATCCAAAATGTTTTGCAGATGCAGTGCTGATTATTTTGGTGCTGAGCCAAATACTCATACTTGTCCTATTTGTTTAGGACTACCCGGGGCATTGCCTTATATTAATGATGAAGCAATTAATAAGTGTATACAAATTGGTTTGGCACTAGATTGTTCTGTTTCAGAAAGATCTCTTTTTGAAAGAAAAAACTATTTTTATCCGGATTTAGCAAAAGGTTATCAGATTTCTCAATACAGATGGCCGTTATGTATTAATGGCTGGATAGAAGTAGAGGATGATCAGGGCAATATAACTAAGATTAGAATAAACAGAGCTCATCAGGAAGAGGACACTGGAAAGCTTACACATCAGGGTAGAGAAACTTTAATTGATTTTAATAGGTCTGGAGTACCTTTGGTTGAAATAGTAACAGAACCGGATTTTACTAATTCCTCTCAGATCCGCGATTATGCCAAAAAGTTACAGCAAATATTCAGATATTTAGGAGTTTCAGAAGCAGACATGGAAAAGGGTCAGATGAGACTGGAGGCGAATGTCTCCGTTCGTCCTGAAGGTAGTAAGGAGTTACCCCCATATAGAGTGGAACTTAAAAATATTAACTCTTTCAGGTTTATGGTGGCAGCTGTTGAGTATGAGATAAAAAGACAAATCGAAGCTATCGAAAAAGGAGAGAAGCTAAGTCAGGAGACAAGAGGATGGAATGAGGATAAAAAGTGTACATATTTACAAAGAAGCAAAGAAGAGGCTCATGATTACCGCTATTTTCCCGAGCCGGATTTGCCTGAATTAATTTTGAGTAAAGAAAAAATCCAAAAGATGAAAGATGCACTCCCTGAATTGCCGCAAAATAAAAGCAAAAAATATCAAAAAGAATTTGGAATTAAAAAAACAGATGCCCAAATTTTGGCAGAATCAAAAGATTTAGCAGAGTTTTTTGAGGCAGCTTTAGAACACGGTAAAAAACACGGGGTTGACCCGTCAGAAATTGCAAATTACATTGTCAACAAAAAGCCGGACATAAATTCTGTACTGCCTACACAAATAATTGAAGAAATTAAAGGTAAAAAAGTAGGAGTAATTGCAGACGAGTCAGAGCTGGAAAGATTTGCCCAGCAGGCTATAAATGATAATCCCAAAGCAGTCGAGGACTACAAGAAGGGCAAAGAAACAGCCTTACAAGCTTTAATTGGAGGAGTTATGAGACTATCCAAAGGAAAAGCGGATATAACTAAATTTAAACCCCTATTGGAGAAGCTTCTAAAAGAGTAAGCTCGAAATGAGTTTTATGATAAAATTAAAAGCTTGATATGTCTTCTGAAGAAATTAACCCCCAATATGAAGCTCTTCTAAGACAGGAAGAAGTGGTGCGGGCTAGAAGCTATGAGGAGGCTGTTGCTTTGAGTGCATCACTTCCTACCGAATTTAGAATTAAAGATGCGGCTTTTAGAATACAAGAATTTGTTACTCGTTGGAGAGGGAGGGGTGCGGGTTGGGACCAACTGCAAGGAGCCAGTGTATTAGATTTAGGTTGTGGTTCTAGTTTGCACAGAGATAATAGAGGAAGACGTTATCATCCTCACTTCGCGAGATTTGCAGCGCTAAATGGAGCTACCTCATATGGTGTTGATTTACATCCACAGGGTGACTTAGATAAAACCTTTTTTACGGGTGTACAAGCGGATATAGTATCAGAAGTAAGAGGAGCAGGATTGCATAGTTTGCCACAATTACAAGGTGTGAAATTTGACATGATCAATGCGTCATATTTTGTAGGAATGAACCCTTCTGTTGATTTACGAGACCAGCTTCGTAAATTAAGAATGAGTATGGAGTTTTTTGAAAGACTTTTACTTAGTCAATGTATAGATATGCTAGCCGAGGGTGGAATTGTAGATTTAATGTCGATAAGAGATTCTAAACCAGTCTATTACCGTAAAGAGCAAGGAGTCGCTGAAGAAGTTTCTATATAAAATTTACTAAAGAATCTACTTAGATAAACTGTACTTACCATTTTCCTACTTGAAATATTCATGCTTTAAGGTGTTAAACTATCAGTGC
>CAYSNN010000082.1:0-4099 GCA_964432475.1 uncultured Gammaproteobacteria bacterium | reverse complement strand
TAAATCCTGATCAAAAGAGAAGTCTGTTTTGTAAAGAAAAGAGAGAACAAAAAACAATAGTAGCAGGATTGGTAGGTGAAAAAATCTTCTCACTTAAAAATTGTATCACTTAAGTTGTCCGCATGATACTTATTTGGCATTAAAATATTGTAAAGATTGGGTAAATAATATACGATAGAAAAGGCAGATACTTTTCGCTATAGATTTCGCGATAATTTCGCTAAATATAGTATAATTAATCTATGTTTGAACCTAAATACGTTATTACTTCCACTATCCTTTCAAAAATCGCAGAGATTGCCGAAATTAAAGCAGCGGTTGAAAGATCACCGGTACTGCCTTTAAATGAAGCTCAGCTTCGTCGTCAAGCCATTCTGCGGATGGCTCATACCTCAACCTCCATCGAAGGGAACAAACTCGCCCAGTTTGAGGTAGGAAAAGTGTTTGAAGGCAAAACCGTCACTGCGCCTCCTAAGGATATTTTAGAAGTTGAAAATTACTTAAATGGCTTAAAGCTTTTGGATGAACTCTCTAAATCAAAACATACCTTAACCCTAGAAGAAATATTAAAAATGCATAAGATAATCATTTCAGGGTTAGTAGATAAAGAAAAGGTTGGCAAAATCAGGCCAAGTGACATTTATATATTAAATGATTTAGGCGGGGGGAAAGAGATGCTAAGGTTTAAAGGACCTTCTGCCTCCAAAGTACCCAAGCTGGTTGAAGACTTACTGCAGTGGCTGGAAAAGGCAAAGGATTTGGGTATCCATCCTGTTGTAGTTGCCGGTATATTCCATCTTGAATTCGTTTCCATCCACCCTTTTACAGACGGAAACGGCAGAGTAGCAAGGCTCCTAACCCAGCTTTTACTTTATAGGCTAAACTGGGATTTTAGAAAAATTTTAGTCTTAGAAGACTATTATAATCAAAATCGCCAGGATTATTACAATGCTTTGCACACTGATGAAGATAAAGAATATAAAATAGGGAGGGACGTCACACTTTGGTTAGAATATTTCACCACAGGTTTTTTGGTTGAAGCAAGAAAAGTTTTAGAAAAGATCCAGTCTATCGGTTATGGCAAGGTTAGTAAAAAATCCGAACAGATATTTTTAGACAGAGACGAAATCCAAATTATGGATTTTTTAGCAACAACAGGCAGGATAACCTCTGATGATGTCTCAGATATCTTAAATCTCACCAAAAGAGCAGCTCAATTAAAACTGAAAAAGCTTGTTTTGAATAAGTTAATAATAGTTCAAGGCAACGGCCCGAGCACTTATTACATTTTGAATAAATAATTCGCGATACATTTCGCGATTATTACGCATTAATTCGTTCTTAGACTGGTAGGCGTTCAGGGTTTAACAAAAGTCCGTCATTGCGAGGAGGGAGTCTTCGACCGACGTGGCAATCTTCCAAGTTAAGTTGTTCAACTTAGGTGGAAGATTCCTCGGATGCACTCGGAATGACAATTCCTTTGGAAGCTCCTGAATTATTACTAGACTGACATTTGCATTTTAAGGTAGTTTATGGGAGAATCTATATTAGAGTGTTGAGTATAAGTGTTTCCATTTAAAATCACCTCAGAATATGAAAGAAGGAGGTGATTTTTTTGAATAATAGAAAATTGTTCGTAGGCTCTTTGCCCTGGGCAGTTGATGATGCGCGTCTAGCTGAGATTTTTTCTCAAGCTGGAAATGTGGTTTCAGCTCAGGTTGTTAAAGACCGGGAAACAGGCAGATCAAGAGGATTCGGATTTGTTGAAATGTCAACAGATGAAGAAGCTCAAGCTGCAGTTTCAAATTTAAACGGTACGGATGTTGAAGGTCGTAAGATCGTTGTTAACATTGCCCGTCCCAGAGAGGACCGTTAAATTTAATTCTCTACCTTGTAACGTAGGAATAATTCATTCCCAGCCTTTTTTACTGATAAAAGGGTTAAATGTTTGATTGCTTCCTTTGGAAAAAGAAAGTCTTCAACAAGCGTCAAGGTAGAGAATTTTTTGTTGCCGTAAATTTTTGGTGCTATTGTTAAAAAAATTTCATCAATCAGATTTTCTTTTAAAAACGATCCCAGCAATGTTGGCCCACCCTCCACCAAAACATTCCTATATCCTTTTGAATAAAGCTTTGTAGAAAGTTCCCCCAGAGACTTGCTCCTGCTTGTTATCACATAGTATGGCAGCTCGGGTTCTTTGCCCAGTTTTCTTCTCAGCCTTTTGAAATCAGTTTTGTTTAAGCTATCCTTAGTGATCTCTCCGAACTCATTTGCTAAATTCTTACCATGGATTAGGCAATCAGCATGTGCCCTAAGTTCAACCAGTACATCATGGTCCAGCTCAGAGCCTATTGGCCAATAGTCTCTTGTGTTCTCAAGGACCTGAACCTTACCGTCTACAGTTTGGACAAAGTTAGTGTAAAAAAATGGCCTGCCTTTTTTAATAGGAAAAGTTAATCTTGGGTAATACACCTTTTTGGATCAAAATATTCATGATATATTTCATCACTATAAAAGACACTGCAATGCCCGCTGCAAAGAGCAGCCTTTCTGAAATAACAACAGGGATAAGCCCGTTCCAAACTGAAGCCTTTAAATTAAATGCCCAAATCCAGGCAGCTCCCCCAACAGCGTGGGCAGTCATGGTAGAACCCAGGCTTTTCATAAATAGATTATTTCGAAATCTATAAGCGATTAAAGGAATCAGCCAAAACATTAAAGGATAATACGAAACCTGCCTGCCATTTGGATGAGCCAAAAATGCCATAATAGCCAGTACCGGAATTGCCAAAATCCACTTTCCACTCCCCTTTTTGGTAATGACAGCAAAGTAATAAACTGCAAAAAGAGTCGGGAAAAGTCTGATAATTGTACCTGTTGTCCATGGAACATCTTTAACGATGTTATTGGTAACCATGACGGTAAATATTGAGATTATTCCAAAAATCGGCCCTAAAAATGCTCCGGCAATCGGTCCAAAAAAGTCAAACAAAGTAAAAGAGACATTTGAACCTGCTAATTTGTTAAAGGGGATTTGTAAGCTTAAAAAACCTACCAATGTAAAAAGAGATAAAAATAGAATTCTTTTTTGCAGGTCTTTCATAAGAGTGAGTCTAAGATAGTCTAAGTGTATTAAAATGTCAATACTTTCTTACAGAGGCTTGACAGGAAAAAATATAAAATGTATACAAAAGCTATATGATGGTAGAAGCACCCTTAGCAGGCGTAGACACGGCTGCTTATTCAAATGAGCCGGGATATAGAACATTACTGGCAGTCTTAGCAGCAACGGAGGTGTTGCCTGACGGGCAACATAGTGTGCTTAAGAGGCGCCAGCGATGTTGTTTATGAGAGAATTGGGATAGAACCACCTCCGAAATCTGCCTGGTATGATTATGTAAATGCTTATTTTCCTAAAGATAATGGTGATTTTGGCGAAGATACGGAAAATGGCGGCAGAGCTTCGGAAAGAGTTGAAACATTGTTACTTTTGGAGCGGATTGAAAGAGATGATATTAAACCAAAAGAGTTTGATGCTTTACAGTGTATGCTGGCGCTTAATACCGAAAAAACAGGGCATATTTTTTCAAAGGCAAGAGATGTAGTGGAAGATCTTTATAGCAATCTAATATATAAAACTCCTGAAGGCCCGGAAAGAGTAAAAGTTGTAGGGAACCTGGAAAGAGATTTTTCTTTTGAGCTTTCCGGAGGCATAAGCAAAATCATGCGCGCATTAAAAGAAGCAGATATGCCTTACCCGCAAATGAGAATATTATTTAATTGGTTTACAGTTGAATATGAATCCTACGAAGTTACCCCATCTGACATACCTGCGTTGGTGAGACGCATGGCTCCTTTAAATGAGCTTAAAAGAAGGCAGCTGCTTGTGGCAAGCTAAAAAGTCTAATATTTGATACAATACCTTGTACGCTGGTGTGGTGGAATGGCATACACGTCCGCCTTAAGAGCGGATGCCCAAAAGGCATGAGGGTTCGACTCCCTCCACCAGTACACGGGGTGTAGTTCATCGGGTCCTGCACGTAGTATTAACGGGGTCTAGTTCATCGGTAGAACGCTCGCTTTGGGAGCGAGAAGTACA
>CAYSNN010000081.1:0-4327 GCA_964432475.1 uncultured Gammaproteobacteria bacterium | reverse complement strand
CTTCGACCCGTTCGACTAATGCTCAGGCCTTCGGCTCTGAGGCTCAGGCTCGAAGAGGTCGTACTGAGCAAAGTCGAAGTACGACAAGCTCAGTGTAAAGTAAGGAGAGGTCGCATAGAGGCCGAGTGCGGAAGTTTTGAAAACTTCTGTTGGCGCAAGTCAACCGTGAGTTCGAATCTCACCCTCTCCGCAAAGTGAAACAACTATCTCTTAGGATAGGTCTTGGTGTATAATTTACATTATCATGCCAAAGGATAAAGTAAAGCAGCCCAGACCTGAATTTTTTACCCCTAAGATGCTGGAGGCAGAGGAGATTGTGACTTTGCATTCCTGGGAAGCGCCGTCCCGTCCTTACAGGAAAAAAGACAGGTCTTACTATACAACTTTGGCAGTTATTGTCGTTTTACTGGTGTTAATCCTGTTTTTAGCCCGGGAGTTTCTTTTGATTGCCACCCTGTTGTCTCTGACTTTTGTAGCCTATGTTTTGGCATTTGTGCCTCCTCACAATATCAGATACAGGATTTCAACACAGGGGATAACCATAGGGGAAGATTTTTACTTCTGGCATTTTTTAGATGCTTTTTGGTTTAAGGAAAAAGAAAATTCAGCAGTTTTACACATTCAAACCCGCTTTAGATTTCCGGCGCAACTGATGCTGGTTTTAAATAAGGCAGAAGAAGAAAAGGTGAAAAAGCTAGTGGCCCGCTTTTTACCGTTTGTGGAAGTTCCTCATAAAACATGGCTTGAAAGATGGTCAGAAGGTTTACAAAAAAACTTCCCCTTGGAAAATATCCATTAAAATACCCATATTGCGCCTGTAGCTCAGCGGATAGAGCGCGACGTTGCGGACGTTGAGGTCGGGGGTTCAATTCCCTCCAGGCGCGCATTTGGAGGAGTACCGAAGTGGTTGTAACGGGGCCGCCTCGAAAGCGGCTGTGGCCGCAAGGCTACCGTGAGTTCGAATCTCACCTCCTCCGCTTTAAATGCGCCCGTAGCTCAGTGGATTAGAGCATAAGTTTCCGGAACTTGGGGTCGGGCGTTCGAATCGCCCCGGGCGCACTTTTGGGAATTCAATTTTCCAATCTTTGAATCTGGGGGAATTTATCAAAATCTTCATCAAAAGAATAAATTTGCTTAACTTTTTTCTTTTGCATAAGGGTGGCATTATAGGCATCAGTTAAACTAATATTTTTATCCACATAATATTCAAAAACAGAATCCAGAAGCACCTTTTGTTCCAAAAGCACATTTTCCAAATGGAAAATAGCCAGCAATTTCTCGGTAATTTCTTTTTTGGGTAGCTTAACAGAGTTTTGTAAAACAAATATTACTTCAAGAATGGTTGGCCATGAAATATAAACCTTGACCTTACCGTTATCAATTTTTCCAATAATTTCTTCAGCCTTAGGGGAGTAAATAGGGTGATCTTTTAAAATAAATCTTAGGATAATATTTGTATCTAAAAATATCATCTAATTTTGCTTTTTAAATCTCTCTCCACAGCAGCTTCAGGCCAAGCCTGCTCTTCTATCTTAATAATTTTAGAGATTTTATCTGTTTTTTTATATTTTACCTTTGGTTTTAGAGAGCCATAAAGGGACATAATGGAGAATTTTTTAGCCGGTTTTAATTGAACTATCTTTTTCTTGGTGATGGTAAATTTAACCTGATCACCTTTGTTTAGTCCTAGAGCCCGTCTTATGGGAGCAGGAATTGTAACTTGCCCTTTTTGGGTAATGGTAGTAGGTTGTATCTGCATAGTAATACCTATTTTATAGTAATACCACTTACTTGTCAATGATATAATACTTTTTGATGAAAAGGGAATTTAGTGCAGGTGGAATAGTTTTTAATGGTAAAGGCCAGGTTTTGGTTACTCAACATTCCCAAAACAAGCACTGGAGTTTCCCCAAGGGCTTGCTTGATCACCCCGAGCAGACAATGGAAGAGTCTGCCTTAAGAGAAGTCAAAGAAGAAGGGGGAGTGGAAGCTGAAATCTTGGGCAAGGTAGGTTATAGCAAGTATGTCTATCCTTTTAATGGAGAAAAAATCTTTAAAGTAGTTACCTATTTTTTGATGAAATATATCTGTGGTGATACTGCGGATCACGATTGGGAAGTGTCGGATATTGGCTGGTTTGAACCTGAAGATGCTTTAAAAAAGTTAACGTTTTCTCAAGATAAGGAGCTTTTGAGGAAAGCTATTAATATGATTAACGATTAATGATTGACGATTGAAGATTTCATTAATCATTATTCATAAATCATTAATCACTTATGGATAATTTTGTCTCCAGAGGTGGCATTAAACTTCAATCAGCCATTGAAAATTGGAAACCTGTCTGCCGACAGGCAGGATTGAAAATTGAAAATTTGACTTGTCTGGATGTTGGCTCATCAACCGGCGGTTTTGTAGATTGTTTATTGCAAAACGGAGCCAAAAAAGTTTATTCAGTTGATACAGCTTATGGAGAACTGGCCTGGAAACTCCGAAATGATCCCCGCGTGGTAGTCATGGAGAGAACAAATATTCTACACTTGGAATCTTTGCCGGAACCTGTGGACTTAATCACCATAGATGCCGGCTGGACAAAACTGGAGCTTATCTTACCTGTGGTTAAAAAGTTCCTAAAACCAAATGGTTTGATTATCGCCCTTTTAAAACCCCATTATGAGGCAGACAAAAAGGACTTAGTAAAAGGAGTTCTACCCCTGGAAAAAGCTGAGCAGGTCAAGGATCAAGTTATAGCAAGAATTGTACATTCTAAATTGTACATTGTAAATTGTATTGAATCACCAATCTTAGGAGGTGGAGGGAATAAGGAATACCTGTTAAAGCTTCAATCAGGCCGCTGATAGACAGTAGCTACAGAGTCTTGATAGATCTCTTTCCAAGCCAGTTTTTTTAATTGAGCAGTAAGTTCTTTACCTTCCTTGCCGCTTTTTCGCCAAAGTGCATAACCAACATTATACTTTTTGAAAATTCTCTCAAGTGTTTTTGCATCACCTGAAGTTGCATCCATGTATTCTTTAAATGCCCAACCGCTTTCCTTAGTATTTGATGATTGTTCTCTCCAGCTTGGCATTCTTCCGTCTATAAAAACTTTTCTGTCTTCCAAGTTCCAAATCAGGAATCCTCCCCAATCATATGGAGCAAATATCTGACCGGACCCGGGAAGTGTTTTTAAAAAAGTGACTGCCTTGCGAGGATAAAAATCTTCCTTCACTACAGTGCTTTGAAAAGTCCAAGTGATTGTTAGAAAAGAAATTACTACAACCGATGTAACCAAAATATTATTTAACTTCATAAGCCTTTGGTTTGCTAATTTGTCTTTTGAGAATTCTTGAAGGGTAAGTTCTAAAGATTTAGTAACCAGGGGGATTGTCGCAATAAGCCAAAGAGGGGTATGTCTTAGAGAGGAAAGTCCTGCAAAAAGTAGCCCCAAATATAATAATTTTTCAAACAGATTAAATCTCTTTCTGTATCTAAAAATTAAAACTAAAGAGAGGGCAAGCAGCATTGAGAAAGCAAAATTTATGCTAAACAGCATTGGTTGCCACTCTAAAATTGACCAGCGCAGATTATTATCACCTATCTGTACCCATATCTCTTGCCAAATTTTTATTCCATATGGGTTTATAAAGGTTGCACAAACTGAGAGAGAAAATACTGCTAAATTGGCAAGCTGAAATCTTTTTTTCTCCCATATGTTAACAAGATAAAAAAGTAATAGGATGACAATGCCTGCTGCAAATCCGCCATGAAGGTTTGCCCAAACTATAAAAAGAATAGGCAAAAAGAAGCGCCATTTTTCAAAAATCTTTTGACTGGTCAATGTCTTAAGAAAAATTGCCAGTAGTACCCAACTCTCAATCTGTGGTTTGATTCCAATGAAGGGTAATATTATAGTTGCAGATAATAGAAAAGGCGCGGGGAGAAAGTTATAACCCTTTTTCGAAACAGGAATAACCAAAGCAATTATAGCCAAAGCTGCAAATATGAGTGAAAGGCCGAATTTGCCTACTAAACTATAACCAATATAAAAAATTACATTAGTTAACCACTCATGGTCAATAAAAGGGTAGCTGGGCATGGTGTAGGAAAAAGGGTCGGTTTTCGGAATGCCTGAGGTCAAAATTACCTGGCCCATTTTCAAATGCCAGCCAAAATCCGGATCAAGTGTGGTATAACCATGAATGGTGAAAAGTATCAGAAGAAGAATGAAAATAAGGCTAAACAAAATCTTTTGATGAGTCATTGTCTTGGCGGGCAAGCTGGGATAACTTTCGATCAACCAACTGGATAGAGATTTTACCCTATCCCGAAC
>CAYSNN010000080.1:0-4427 GCA_964432475.1 uncultured Gammaproteobacteria bacterium | reverse complement strand
TTACATGCATAATCTTGCCGGTATATGGCAAACCCTCGGGAGTAAAAATTAATTCATATCCCCAGGGCTTTTCTACTCTTTTAATATACGGGGTATTTGTAAATTGGGATTTATCAACAGTTTTCAAAAACTCATCCAGCTTTTTTTGTTCTTCACCCGTCATACTTTTATATTATATCTTAATTTCCAGTATAATACAGATTGTGAATTCGAAGAAGATTGCAGTAATTTCATATCACACCTGTCCTTTGTCCGATGAAAAGGATGCAAGTATTGGAGGATTAAATACTTATGTTCTGGGTTTGTCAATGCAACTGTCACAAATGGGATACAAAGTCGATATTTTTACCCGGTCAACGGACAAAAATAGTCCAAAGGTTGTTAAAGTCTTACCAAATTTAAGAGTAATTCACCTGAAAGCAGGGAGACAGACTAATCTTTTAGGAAGACAATTAATAAACTGCTTAGAAAAATTTGTAATAGAATTTCGTAATTTTATAGGCGGACAAAATCTGTCCTACGACCTAATAAGTTGTCACTATTATCTTTCAGGGATAATTGGCCTTGAATTAAAAAAAACATTTAATATTCCCTTGATTATTACCTTTCATACACTGGCTTTAATGAAAAATTTAGTAGCAAGAGATGACAGCGAAAGAGCGGACGTTAAAAGGGTAGAGGCAGAAATAATGCTTGTGAAAACTGCAGATAAAGTTATTGCCACCAGCGAGACCGATGCAGAATATATTGATACTTTATATTCATGCCCTAAGGAAAAGATATTTGTTTTAACACCCGGTCTTGACCATAGTTTATTTAAGCCCATGGATAAAAATAAGTCTAAGGAGTATATAGGGGCTGACTCTGACCATAAATTAATCTTGTCCGTTGGAAGAATTCAACCCTTAAAGGGGATCGACGTGCTTTTATACGCTGTTAAAATTTTAGTTGAGAGAAACCCCGATTTGAAAATATGCCTTTGGATAGTGGGCAGGGAAAGGATGATAAACGGCAGGCTTAAGGAGCTAAAAAGGCTGCAAAAAATAAGGGACCTGCTAAATATTTCTTCATATGTAAAATTTGTTAAAAAACAAAAACATACTACCTTGCCTTACTTTTACAATGCAGCAGAGCTTGTGATCATGCCCTCACAGTACGAATCATTTGGCATAACAGCTCTTGAGGCTATGGCTTGTAAAGTACCTGTTATCACAACCGATGTTACCGGAATCTCAGATCTCTATGATAAAAAGCATAAGTCTCTAATCACTTCTGCCGGCAACCCCATACTTCTTGCAGAAAAAATAGAAGCTTTACTCACAAAAGAGTCTGAATATAAAAAACTTGGGCAGGAAGTTTTTGAAAATGTCAAGGACTTAAGCTGGAAAAACGCAGCCTTAAAATTTAAGACTATTTGCTTTCCTTCTTAGTTCTCTTTTTAGAAGCTTTCTCAGGTTGGGGGAGAGCCTGAGCACCTTTATCTTTTATCTCGAGCGCAACTCTGGTTATTTCTTTTATAACCTTGTCTCCCTCCTTTTGTAAATCAGACAAAACAGCTTCTGCTTTCTTCCTGTTTTTTTCGTTTGAAAGAAAAATTGCAGCTGCGGTTGCTGCGGCCCCAATTACTGCACCGGCCAAACCTGTTGCTGCAGGGTTAATTCCCTTTTTATCATTTTGAGCCATTTTTAAAATCACCTCCTTTTTAAAAACTTTGCTAAAACAGTTGCCAAAATCGCAGGGATGGCTGCCAAAGCTTTTACCTGCAGACTATTTTTTAAACCATTTATATCTCTTGTCGCTTCCTCCAGATTGTTTGCCAGATTATTTATTGCTTTTAAAACCCGTATTAGAAAATAGGTAATAAAAACTATGCAGATTGTAATTGCCAACGCGATCAGGATAAGAAAAATATTTAATAAGTCCTTTGTTTCCATAACCTTATTGTAAAACTTTTTGCCTGATTTGTAAAAAGTACCTTTTCAAAATTTCAACAATACTGCGCCTCCTGCAAACCTCCTCCAAAGCTTTAATATCCTCTTTTGCTAAAGTTATAGTTTGGGTAGTCTTTGAAAACATAATAGCCTGCCTGTTACTTAAGTGTCCTATATCCAAAGCATGACCCAGCTCATGAGCTAAAGTATGTACAAGCTCATCCTCATTGTTGTTAAAGTAAATCTCAATTCTATTTTCCGCGCCTTTATAAAGCCCTTCCTCCGGCCTTAATTCTATAGCATCGTTGAAGGTTTCTATAGTGTTATTCAGTTGATCAACTTGCGCATTAAATTGTTCGTTTGACCTATTCAATGATTGCGCCAGTGTATTTAATTTTTCAGCCTCTGATTGTAGTTCCTTTTGTCTTTGTATCAGATTCTCATATTTATCCCGAGGCGCGCCGCCCTGATTATTCCAAAATTCTATTTCACTGTTTAAATCCCTTAGTTTCCGCTTAAAATCTGAGGCTTGAATTTCATATTGTCCTATTTGAGGTTTAAGTAATTCCTGGTCAGATTTTACTTTATCCGCCAACTCATCTATTCGTGTGTTTAAAGACTGTCTTTCATCATAAATTAAATTGATGCTTAAATCTCCTTTTGGATCATACTCAAATAAATTTTTACCAATATGGTTTTCCCAAATTTGGGTAGCTTTTTTGCTGGCCTCTACGAATTCACCCCTACTAAGATTAAACTTTGGATCAACTGTATCTACCCGGTATAAAATAGGTTGATCACAATAAGAAAAAGTCAGGAGGTTATTACCAGAGATTAAAAAAATTGCTGCAGCAAGGAGGAAAAAAAATAGTATAAACTTTTTCATAGTAAACTATTTTAGGGCGAATTTTTCCGTAAAAATATAACCGCTTTTAGCTCCCAGGGATTTTAAAATCTTTTCAACTATATCCATCATAGGAGGAGGTCCCACTAAGAAAAATTTCTGGGATTTAAAGTTTTTTACATATCTTTGTAAAATCTTCGGTGTAACCCGTCCGTGATAGAAACCATTGTTTTTACCCTTGATAACCTCATCAGATAATACATAAACTAGCCGGGACACAGATTTCTTTTTCATTTTTTCAAGCTCTTTAATAAAAATTAGATCCTTTTTTGTTCCTGCTGCATAAAACACAGTTGTTTTATCCTTGCAATTTGTATCCCTCATAAACCTTAGCATACTCATCAGAGGGGTAATCCCAATACCGCCTGCTATGAATACAAAAGGGCCACTCATGTCTGCATTACTGAATACCCCAAACGGCCCTTCAATTTTAGCCTTATCTCCGATTTTTAACTTATCAAGCCGGCTGGTAAAATCACCGGACTCCTTAACTGTAAAAGAGATCAGATTATCAAGCGGAGAAGAAGAGATTGTAAAATGGTGCTCCTCATCGGATAAATTTTTAGAATATAATCTGACAAAAGCAAATTGACCGGGAAAATAAGGAAATATCTTGCCTTTAGTAGGCTTAAAATAGATGCTCGCTACATCCGGGCTTTCTTTTACAATCCTTGTAATTTCATATAAGTTATCTTTTAAAAACCATCTTCTCAGAAGATATCTATATACCAGAGCAAAACCTGCCACGACTGCCAATATTATCCACCAATAATATAATGGGTTTCGGGCTAAAATGTCAGATCCTACAAAAAAGCTATGAATAAACCCAAAAATTATTATTAAGTAACCGGATTTATGGACGATTTTCCAATGCTCATAATTTAGCTTAATTCTGCTTTGATAAACCGTACTCAGAATAGTTAATATTATTAAAAGCAAAGCAGCTATACCCAGCCAGTAGAATAAATTAAACGAGGCTATTAATTTAAGAATATCCGTCCCACTATATACCAATGGCCCAAACATTAAAACAGGATGCAAGAGGATAAATATTAGCGCCAGGCGCGCATTAAGAGAATGCCAGCGTAAAATCCGGTCCAAACCTACCCCTTTTTCCAGCAGTTTAATCCTTGCCCCCATTAAAAGCTGTAAAGTGAGTGCAGTTAACGCAAGCGTTCCAAGAATTTGGCCCAGCTGATAAAAAGAAAAGCTAAAGGGTGGATAACCTAAAGTAAAGATTGCCCCGGCCAGAAAGAAGCCAAGATAAGCTATTTTTAACAATACTTCTTTTTTATGACTGCGTAAATTCATAAAAGTGATTTTGTAAATATTATACATGACTTAACAACATTTGTTTTTATTTAAGACTTATAGTATAATATATAGTCGCTCCTGGTATAAGATCGATCCGGAGGGTAATTTGCAGGAAATTCCTCATAAGCTAGGCAATCAAATTAACTCTTTGGCTCAGCAAGCAAACATTAAATTAATTCCTGCAATCACATATGATTGGGAAGTTGGTAGCGGTAAAGCTGCTGATGCAGTAAGCTTCACTGAAAGCTTAGAAAGAGTCAATAAAAACAATGGGCAAA
>CAYSNN010000079.1:0-4650 GCA_964432475.1 uncultured Gammaproteobacteria bacterium | reverse complement strand
GGTTGGAAAATTAGAAGATCCTTATATCCGTTTTCCAGAGCTCACGATGGTTGTTTTAGGAAATAAAACTAATTTTACGATTTTCCCTAGAGGTATATTGTCTGAAATATAGATTATGGTTGCAGAAAGATTAAAATTTGTTTACTCGTTTGATCAAGTTGACGAAAGAGTTCTGTCTCAGATCGGAGGAAAGGCAGCCAATCTGGTGAAATTAAGTAGAGCCGAACTTCCTGTTCCTCTGGCCTACTGTGTCTCAACAGATGTACATGATTATTATATTCAGACCGGTCAGCTCCCTGAAGGTTTAGTCGCTGAGATAACAATAGTGAAAGACCAATTGGGAGGGAAAATTGCTATAAGAAGCTCAGCTAACTGTGAAGATGCTGCAGATTTGAGCATGGCTGGTGTATTCCAATCTCATTATGTATACAGAGATGATGAAATTGCTGCGGCAGTTGAAGGAATATTTAATCAAGCGCGTTCAGAAGAAGTAGCTCAATTTATGGCTATGCACGGTATGACTGTAGAGGGTGTAAAAATGGGATTGGTGATACAAAAGCTAATTGAACCAGATGCAGCGGGAGTAATCTACACAGGAGTAAACGAGGATAATTTATTGGTTCAATATGTTGATGGTTTTGGTGCGAGTTTAGTTGACGGAGCAACCCAAGGTAGCGCTCTGGTTGTGGATAGAGACGGTACTATTTTAGAGTCGGCAGGATTTGAGGCAAGACCTTTAACCCAAGCTGTCGTTAGCCAGATATCCAAGCAATCTCGTGCTATTGAAAAGCTTTTCCCAGGTGTTGCCCAAGATATAGAGTTTGCAGTCCAAGGCAATCAAGTTCACATTGTACAAGCCAGGACTCTGACAACTGATTTAGGCACTGTTGAGCTTGGAGAAACACCTCAAGAGTGTTTAGAGGCAACAAAGCTCAGGCTTAGGCGTTTAGCTGAGGAGGAGAAACAAGAAATGGGGACACACACAGCTATTTTTAGTGATGCCAATTATAGTGAGTTATTACCAAGACCTGCAGAAATGGATATCGGGGTATATAGGTATGTTTGGGGTGGAAGCGATGACATACCAGGTGCAAAGCAAATAGGGCATTCAGAAATGGGCTATCTAGTTGGAAAGGATGCAATTGGAGTAATTAGTTATATTGGGGGAAGGACCTATTTTAGTATCGCCCGTAATGCGGCACTTTACCACATAGGTTTTCCTGAAACTAGGGAAGAATATATTTCAAGTTTAGTTAGAGAGTATTTGAATACAGTCCAAAATGATCCAGAGAAGGGGTCATATCCTCAGATGGGATTGTACTTACAGGATCCGACGCTTGAAGATTTGCGAGTCAGGTATGGGGATAGAGCAGAGGAGTACTTTCGAGTTTACAGACAATTTACTGAGAGAATGCGAGATTGTGCTGATGAATATCTGTTCCGATTTCATTCTCAAAGACTTCCTGAAATGACAGATTTTGTAAAAACTATGCAAAATGTAAATTTGGATGGTTTAACGAATGATCAACTTCTAAATCACGGAATGGGAATTTTGGAACATGTCAGGACTTATTCTTTTGTAGATTTCGTTTATGCTGCCAGACTAGGTTTTTATTATTCCCAAAGGCTACAAGATTTGTTGGTACAGACATTAGGAATTGGAGTTGATCAAGCTAAAGGAATGTACTCGCGATTAAATCAAGGGCTAGATGGAAGTGCGATAACTGATTCCAATATAGCTATTGCCCAAGCAGCAACAGAAGAAGAAGCCCTACAGGTTGCCCGCCAGTTAATAGGTCATTTGAATACCGGTGAGATGTTTGAAATTAGGCATAAACCACTAAGAGATGTACCTACGGCGCTGGAAACGTATGTTAAGGGAATTCGTCAAACAGGAGATTACAAAGAACAGTTTGAGGGTCAAAAAGAGGCAAGATTGAAAGCTCAACATGCTCTTTTAACCAGCTTACCAGAAGAAGAGAGAGATGAGTTAGAGCATGTTATTAAATCATCTCAAACGTATATGGCATTAAGAGAGACTGTAAAATACCTATTTACTAAAGAGTACCTCCTTTTCAGAGATACTCTTGAGTTTTTAGCTAATAGGTTAGCCTTGCAAGATGGTGATATATATTTTCTGTATCCTAGAGAGTTGCCGAATTTAGTAGCCCATCCTCTATCAGTGGCTCATTTAATAAGGTCTCGAAGGCAATCCTTCGTTAATTATTCTCAGCTTGACTTACCTCACGTTATCAGAGAATCAGATATAGATAGCTTAAGTTTATTGTCAGAAAGTGATATTGAGTTTACTCACGCTACAGGTAAGTTTTTAGCAGAAGGCCCCAAGGTGGAAGAAGGAACTGTATTAAACCTTGATGAGTTTGGTGACCTGGATGAAGCAAGGGCTGTAATGGGACAACTTAGGGGACAACAAGTACCCATAATTTTAGTGGCTACGCAAATGAATTTAAGCCATGATCCGTTTATTGCTCAGTCAGCAGGATTAGTTATTGAGAACGCCGGCATAGTGGCACACGGAGCTCAAAGAGCCAGAGAGCTTGGGAAGGGTGCGATTGGAGGTATAAAGTCAAAATTGCTTAAAACAGGGATGAGGGTATCGTTTGACCCGATCGAGAGATTAATAAGGCAAGTGGCATAAACTTATGTGTGGTATCCATGGAATAATTTATTTTAATAAGGTAAGTAGAAAAAAATTGCAGGTTAAGATCAAGGCAATGTTAGATATTGCAAAGCATCGAGGCCCTGATCAATCCGATTTCCTTGTTTTTGATCAAGCTGCCATAGGGATGAATCGTTTAGCGATCATAGCTCCCAATGAATATTCGACAATACAATCAACGACCGAAGAAAAAAAATATGCGCTTTTTAATGGTGAGATAGTAAACTATCGGGTCTTAAGGAAATTTTTAAAAAACCCTCTTAGGAGTCAGCATACTGATAGTGCAATTATTCTGCCGTTATTCAAGGAGTTTGGACCGGAGTTTATCCGAAAGCTGGCAGGAATGTTTGCAATTGCCATCTACGATCAATATAGCAACAGTCTACAACTATGGCGAGATCCTTTGGGAATAAAACCATTATATTATTATCATTCTGCCGATTGTGTTATTTTCTCTTCAGAACTTAAAGCTATATATGCTGTTTTGGATAATACCCCCGAAGCTGATTTTGCCGCATTAGATCATTGTTTAAGATACCGTTTCCATCCAGGCCAAGTAACTGTTTTCCCACAAATAAAAAGAGTATTACCAGGAGAAACGGTACTTTTTAAGGATGGCCAAATCTCCCGTCACAGATATTGGAATTTAAAATCTAACAGGCTTACTATGAATAGAAAATCTAGTATTGAACAATTTAGGAGCTTACTAGAACAACTTATTAGAGAGTATGCGCAGGCGGATGTTAAGGGTGGATACTTTGTTTCGGGTGGACTTGATTCATCTTTAGTAACAGCTATTGCTCTGAAGGAAAAATCACCTTTCACTCAGCCAATCTCTATTAAGTTTGTTCCGCATTCGGTAATTGATGAAAAATATGGCCAGCTTTTGGAAAAGTTTTTCAAGAAGCGGTTCGAGTGGGTAACGATTACGGATTCTCTGGCAAGACAAACACTGGAAGAACTAGTTTCATATATCGATGAACCTTTGGAAAACCCAATTCATATTGGTACTTATCTTATGGCAAAGCGAGCCCGTGAATTAGGCATTAAATCGGTTCTTACTGGTGATGGGTCTGATGAATTTTTTTTGGGATATGAAAGGATTGCCTGTTGGTTTAATAATGCGTCTGTTAGTCCAAGCGAAGACTATCCAAGATGGTTGTGGACTCTGAAACCATCAGAGGCTACAGATCTCTATACTAAAGAAGCGGTTGCTTCAACTCAACCGATGCTTAATTCTTTTAATCGCCCAATTGAGCCGTTTAAAAATATCGATCAAGTGTTATTGTTTGAACGAATAGACCATTTGTCCGAATATCATAATATGAGATTAGACAGAATGACTATGGCTCACGGAGTAGAAGCAAGAGTGCCGCTTCAGGATCATCGTCTCGTAGAGTATACACTCAATATTCCCTTATCTACGCTTTTTGGTGTTTCGGGTAAAGAATGGCTACAACAGGCAGCAAGGCCTTGGGTACCGGCTGAGATTTTGAATCGCCCCAAGATACATTTCCCTAGCTTATCAGATCAATGGCTTTCGGGTGCTGGAATAAAGTGGGCAGCTGAAATACTGTTAGATCATGATGCTTATAGCCGAAGATGGTTAAAGTCCAGCGTAGTAGAGAGATATATCAATGAGCATGATAAAAATGTTTGCAAACGAGGAAGGCTGTTGTGGGCTCTGGTGGTACTAGAGTTGTGGTTTCAGAATTTAGTTAGATGGAGAAGATACATTATTTAAAATTTTATCAAGGTCAAAGGTAAGCAGGGAGATGTGGTCTAGCTCGTCAATTTGGGGTATATTATATTCGAGTAAGTGAAGTAGACGGATGATTCCTCCGTGTGTAATTATAAGAATCTCGTAATCATCATGTTTATTCTTAATTTCTTTTAGAAATTTAATAACCCTTTCTTTCACATCTGCTGCTGATTCGCCTCCATAGGGGTGGTAATTGAACTTAATTGAC
>CAYSNN010000078.1:0-4686 GCA_964432475.1 uncultured Gammaproteobacteria bacterium | reverse complement strand
TTTTTAAAACATCTGGATTATAATGAAGTCTAACTATCTCCAGCATTTTCTTTAAAGGAAGTTCTAGTTTTGGAGGCTGGACAAGAACCAGAGTATCGAACCTTCCTTGGTATTGTTCTGGTTGCGGAGTGTACTCCGGTAAGGTGTCTAAATACTGCCAGCGCGACATCTTTAAAGGTTTTGCAAAATAGTAAGCAAGATCCTCCGATTGTTTTACCCAATCTCTTTCACTAACCCTTGGTTGTACACTTTGCTGTTCCTCTACCATAATAGGCTGAATATTACCATTCCTGAAGTAACTTGTCACATCTAAATATTATCGCTCCTGGACATTATTTGGCTGATACGACAATTAATATCATTCGTATATAATATAACTCAAGAATATCAATCAATGAGTCCAGATAATGACAGGTTCATCGGCATAGGTGTTGCTTTGGTTGACCACATATTTAATGAAACCGAACAGATTACTCCCTTCACTAGCGAAGAGACTATATCCTTTATTAAAACTCATAAGCCAGATCTGGTTAGACCTGGCGCTCCTATGCCGAACACCTTTACTGCTATTTCTCATTTATCAATTAATAGAGGACTAAAACTCTTCCATTGTGTGGGATCTGATGATAAAGGAATTTTTTTTCGAAGAGAAACAGACCCTAAAATCGGTTTGGCACAAATCCATCCTACAGAACCAACAGGAGCTTGGGTAGGATTCTACAACCAAAAAGGTAGTTTGAGGTTCAGCATGGCTTCTTATGCTGCGGCATTAAAGGTAAGGGTTTTCCCGGACGATTTAGACGAGGAACCTAACGGTATCTTTATTACTGATATTTCTTCTTGTGAAAACGAGGCTATACACAATCAGACAGATGCAATTTTGAAGCGACTGGATCATGATGGGGGTATTTTTGTTTTAAGCTTGGGTGGGCCACGAACACCATCTTTAAACAATGCCAAGCTGGATTCTATTATTGACTCATTCAGATACAGCCCTCAAATAGTATTTTCTAACGCAGATGAGTTTAGGTATTTTACAAGGGAAAAAGATATTGAATCTTCTCTGTTTGATTGTTTTCCCAACGCCAAATTGGTAGTTGTCACTCTCGGCCAACAAGGTTCTATTATTAGGTTCGAAGATAGGTTAATCAGGGTTCCCGCAATTTTAGTCAATAATCCCATAGATGAATTAGGAGCCGGAGATACTTATATGGGGACAATGTTGGGACAATTATTTAATCAGCCATATGAATCATGGCATTTTAACTTAGTTAAACATGCGGCTCGTGTGGCAACTTTTGCTGCATCAAAGGTAGTACAAAGTATGCAGTCCAGATTGACACCTACGATGGCTCAACTTGTTCTAAATTACGCAGGCAGAATTTTAAATAAGGGGTAAAATCTATACATGACAGATTTGAATTATATAAGGAACTATCCGTGACAAAATTTTATCCCCAGGCCAGGGTTTTGCGGGAGAGTTTTTCCATTTCTATTCTTGGCCTGTCTTTGAAAAAGCTTTTCTCATCTAAATGGTCGCGCAAAATATTTAAAAGCACATCCCCTGCCAAAACCTCCGGGATAATCACATAGTCTGCCCCTAACTTATAAAGACCCTTTGCTTCTTTGATGCTTTCAGCCCGTACAACAACCGGAACTGTAACACCTCTGATCTTTAAATCCTCAAGCAGTGTCTTACTATCCATGATATCAGGCGAGGTAGAAATAATCATTTTAGCTTTATCTAATTTTAGGATATCCAAAACCTCCGGATCACCCATATCCCCATAAATCACCGGAACACTTTCAGCCAGTAATCTCTCCACCTGATGCGGGTTAAAATCTAACACTACCAAGGATTTGCGCTCTCTCATCAACAGTCTGACTATTTCTCCACCAACCCTGTGTGCTCCGATTAGCACTACATGGTCTTCTAATTCTTTAGACTTCGTGTCTTCAGAGTAATGGCGATAATTTTTTCTTTCAAAAAAGCCAATCCAGTTACCAACTATCTTATAAATTAAGCGTGAATTGGAAATCATCAGTGATGAAATAATAATGCTTAAAAGTCCGCTCGAGGCAATAACTGTTAAGGTGGATGACCTAACAAGTCCCTCTTCCATACCTACTAATAAAATAATTAGAGAAAACTCCGAAATCTGCGACAAATTAATACTGGCTTGAAACATGGTGTGTTTTCTAAAACCAAAACTTCCCAGAAGTATCAGGAAAATAATAGGCTTTACTAAAAGAGCATAAGCTGTGAAAATGATTATCAAATGATATGTGCTGCTAAAGTCGGCAAAATTTACTTTAGTCCCCAGATAGACAAAAAACAGGGCTACAAAAAAATCCCGGACAGGCCTGATTTTGCCCTGTATTTGGAAGTGGTAAGGAGAATTTGCCAAGGCTACTCCGGCTAAAAACGCTCCGATAACTACTGAAAATCCCATGAAAATTGACAAAGATATATACCCAAAACACCAGGCTAAAGCTGTTAAAAAAAGCAGCTCTGTTGACTCTGATACTGCTTTAAAAATTGTTCCCAAAATATAATGGTTTAAAAGAAGCGCCAGACTAAAAAGAATAAGTGCTTTACCCATAAACGCAAAAATTGGTAAAGCTTGAGTTAAACCTATCCCCAAAGCAGATGTTGCTGAAGTCAGACTTAAAAGTATAACTACGGCTAAAAGATCTTCCAAAAGCAGTATACCAATTGATAGTTTTCCATAAAGAGAAGTGAGATCTCTTCTTTCAAGCAAAAGCTTGACGACCACAATCGTTGAAGAAAACGACAGCCCTGCGCCTAAATAAATTGCTTCCACCAGGGAAAAACCAAAGCTTTGGGCGATAAAAGCTCCTAAAACGGTGGTAATAAGAATTTGCAATACGCCGGCAATAATAATTTGCTTACCAAAGCTCCTTATTTCACGAAGATCCAACTCCATTCCCACTAAAAATATTACAAAAGCAATTCCAATTTCCGGCAGGAAAGATAAGGCGGCCGAGGTCTTAACATCAAAAACACCTATTATAGCAATCAGTAACCCGCCTAAAAGATAAGCAATAAGCAGAGGTAATTTAAATTTATGGGTAACAAAGCCCAGCACAGATGCCAAACCTAAAATGGTAGCTAGTTGTATGAAGATATTATTCATAAATTATATAAATCCGAAATCCTAAATCCGAAATTCGAAACAAATCAAAAATTCAAATGTTTCAAATTCAAGACCGTTTTGAACATTAGAATTTATTATTTAGAATTTGTTTCGTGCTTCGATATTCGTGCTTAGAATTTCTAGACTCCTTTTTAAGTCCTCCGGCAACCTACTTTCCGCTTCCATCCATTCACCGGATACCGGATGATAGAATCCAATCTTTTTGGCATGTAAAAAAAGCCTTGGGCACCACCTTTTATCTAATCTAAACATCTTCCTGCCTACATATTTTTCATCACAAACTATTGGGTAACCGATATACTTTAAATGTACCCTAATTTGATGAGTCCGTCCAGTTAATGGTCGACAAGCGACCAAAGTGTACAGGTTATAGTGGACAGTGGACAGTTTTCTAAACTGAATCTTGTTGAATTCTGAAAATATTTCCTGTAACCTGTCACCTGCAACCTGTAACCTTTCCACAGGCTCATATTCTGTCACCGCCTCCTTACCCTCTTCCAAAACAGTAAATTTTTCCCTGTTTCCGGGATTTCTTCCAATACCAGCCTCTACCCTGCCGCCTTTTTCCACCAGACCATGTACCAAAGCCAGGTACTCTTTTTTAACTTTTCTTTCTTTAAACTGGGCTTGCAAATTGTCCAAAGCTGCTTGAGTTTTGGCAACTAAAAGTAAACCCGAGGTATCTTTGTCCAGTCGATGTACTATCCCACCACGGAAAAGACTAATATTAAAATCTGTTTTTAAAATATCTGCCAAAGTTGGTTCTTTAACTGTTGCAGCAGGGTCAACAACTAAACCGGGAGGTTTATTTATTAATAGGAGATTTTCATCTTCAAAGATAACCTTTAAACTTTGCACTTTACACTTTAAACTTTCAGTTTTTTTGCAGGTAGCTTTTGATCTCTGATAATACCTGATCCGGATTTAGGGCTGATTTTATTAGGTATCCTTGTGCACCTAATTCAAAACACTGTTTTATAACTGATTCCTGGCCTAAATTTGTTAAAACAACAATTGCCAAATTTGCAGTTTTTGGCGGAGTGACTTTCAAATCTCTTAAAACCTGCACGCCGTCTTTTTTGGGAAGCATGATATCCAAAAGCACTAAATCATAAACGTTTTCTTGTATCTTTCGCAGTGCAAGCTCACCATCCGGTGCAGCATCAACTAAATAGCCTTCTTCTGTTAAAAGCTCCTGATAAAATTCCCTGAGGAACTGATCATCCTCAACTATTAAAATTCTTTTTTGCAAATTATCCATCATTGATAATTGTCCACTGTCAATTGTCAATTGTCAAATGTCAAATGATTACCGGCTCTAAGCTCTCTTTCCTTCCCTCAACCTTAACATGGAATTCAGATTCGTGTTTAACCCTCTCCTCTGTAGCAATAGGCAGAGAAAAGGAAAATGTGGCTCCTTTGTTTTCTCCGTCAGACTCTGCCCGGATACTACCATGCATCAGCTCAACTAAACTCTTTGAAATATACAGCCCTAAACCTGTGCCGC
>CAYSNN010000077.1:0-4788 GCA_964432475.1 uncultured Gammaproteobacteria bacterium | reverse complement strand
AAGGTTCACCCTGAAACGCCCCCTGCCCGGTAGTTCCAAAGAAAAATCTAACTCCAAATTTTCAGTGAAAATGTCTTTTTGAAGTTTGGTAACTATCACGGCTATCATAGCCTCCATTTGCTGAGGCACTATAACCTCGCTTCCTGCAACCGGATATAAATCACCATGGATTCGTAAAACCGGCGGATAACCTACCGACAAGTGCAAATCAGAGGCATTTTTTTGAATTGTTAATTCCAAAAGCTGCTGGATGTTCATATCAGTCCTGCGCTACCCTTAAAACCTCCTCCAAGGTTGTCACACCTTCCAAAACTTTTAAATATCCGTCTTCTTTCATTGTAATCATGCCGTTTCCTATTGCTGCCTCTTCAATTGCGCCGGATGAAGCACGCTCCAAAATTAATTTATTTATTTGGTCTGTTTGTACTAAAACTTCAAATATACCTACTCTTCCTAAGTATCCTGTATGACCACAATGCCCACACCCTTGTCCTCTATATAGCTTCATAATAGCAACCTGGTTACTTGGCATTAGCCTGCCCAAGACTTGTTTAATAGCGGAAGCAACCTCCGGCGACGCATTAAACTCCACCTTACAATGCGGACATATCTTTCTCACAACTCTTTGCCCCACAGATGCGTTCAAAGCGGAGGTAAGTAAAAACGGTTCTACTCCCATATCCAAAAGCCTTGGGGGAGCGCCGGCGGCAGAATTTGTATGAACGGTAGAAAAAACCTGATGGCCTGTTAATGCAGCTTGTATTGCCAGATCTGCAGTTTCCGTATCACGGACTTCACCAACCATGATTATATTAGGATCCTGCCTCAGAAAGCTTCTTAAAGCAGAGGCAAAAGTTAAACCGACACCGGGGTTAACCTGTACCTGGTTGACCCCGTGAATTTGGTATTCAACAGGGTCTTCAATCGTCACTGCATTCACTTTAGTGGTAGAGATTTTACTCAGAACAGAGTAGAGAGTGGTTGTTTTGCCGCTGCCGGTCGGACCGCATACTAAAATAATTCCATGGGTTCGTAACAACTGCCCCTCTAATGCTTTAAGAGATACTCCTCTTAAACCTAACTCCAAAAAGGTTGGAGCCCCGCTGGATTTTGGTAAAAGCCTCATGACAACCTTCTCTCCAAACACCGTAGGAACTGTTGAAATACGGAGGTCAACCTCGTTTTGTCCATAGGTATATGTGAAACGCCCGTCCTGCGGCAACCTTTTTTCATCTATTTTCAAAACCGACAAAATTTTAATTCTTGAAATCAATGCATCATGTACTCCTTTGGGGAGCAAGATCTTTTCCTGTAAAATCCCGTCAACCCTGTAACGCACTCTGGTGTGGTCTTCCTGGGGTTCAATATGAATATCAGAGGCTCGGGTCTTTATGGCATATTCAAGTAGCTGATTTACTATATTGGAAACCGGCGCCTCTCTGATAACCTCCGGACCTGCATCTGTTACTTCCTCTTGTCTAACAGACTGAACCTCTCTTAAAGCAGAAGTTACATCGGTTGTTAGGTTTTGGGAATACTGGTCTCCGATTGCCTTTAAAATATCTTCCGGCAAAGCCAAAAATGGCTTGATCCTCATTCCGCTTCTTTTTTCTACAAATTGAATAATCTGAATATCCAGGGGATCTTCCATAGCCACCCATAATTCATCTTTTGATTTCTCAAAGGGAATCAGACGGTATCTTCTCGCTGCGGGTTCCGGAACAAGGTTTAAAACATCTGCTGAAATTGCCTTACCCTCCAGCTTAACAAAAGGAACATTTAGGATTTGAGCTTTTGCCTGAATAATCTTGTCTATAGGAACTAAATTATGCTGCAGAAGAATTCTGTCTATGCTCTGGCCGGAATTAATACTTTCTAATTTGAGAGCGGAAAGCTGGTCAGAACTCAGCAACCCTTGTTTAAAAAGTATTTCTTCAATTGTATGGCCTTGTGCAGCCTGAGCAGTTTGGTTGGGCATACTTTCATTATGTTAAAATTGCACCGTGATTGCAAGACTTTTAATTTCACCTTCAATTGAAACCAGAATAAAAGAGATAGAAAAAATCTTAAAAGATGCAGGGATTAGTAACCCTCATCCGGATCTATTATATTTTCCCTCAGATTCTAAATTAGGTATAGAACAGGCAAGAAAGATGAAAGAGCATTTTTCTTTAAAACCTTATCAGTCAAAAGGCAGGCTGGCAGTTTTAGAAGACGGATCTTCGCTCACCAGTGAAGCGCAAAATGCATTATTAAAAACCTTGGAAGAATTACCTGCTGAAGCTTTAATAATAATTGGTGCCGCCTCAGATGCTGCTTTTTTATCAACCGTTTTGTCCCGCTGTCAGATTGTACGGCTGAAATCGCTTTATCAAACTACCGAGAAATCAGATTCCGATATCCAACAATTACTTTCTTCAAACATCGAAGAAAGATTTGATTATATTGAAAGACTGAAAAACAAAAAAGAATTTCTTCACACGTTAACGGCCTATTTCCGCGCCTCCCACCTGGAGGGTGGTTTAGCTTGGCACCTGTTCTTAAAAGAGCTTTTACAGGCAGAGGGGTGGGCTGCAGCAAATGTAAATATCAGGGCCATTTTGGAGTACTTAATGCTGGTTATGCCTTTAAAAATGTGATAGACTGACACTTCAATATGGCACAATCCACAAAGTATTCTGCAGAACAAATTCAAGTTTTAGAAGGCTTGGAACCGGTTAGAAAAAGACCAGGAATGTATATCGGCTCAACTGATGCCCGCGGGCTGCATCACCTGGTAAAAGAAGTTGTAGATAACTCAATTGATGAAGCTTTAGCTGGACACGCTAAAAACGTCTGGGTGGTTTTACACGAAGATAATTATGTCACAGTGGCAGATGACGGAAGAGGTATACCGGTTGAAATACACCCTAAAGTAGGTAAATCTGCTTTAGAGGTTATCATGACAACTTTACATGCCGGAGGTAAGTTTGGAGAAGGAGGATACAAAGTTTCAACAGGTCTGCACGGTGTTGGAGTATCTGCTGTTAATGCTTTATCTGATTATCTCAGAGCTGAAGTAAGACGGGACGGTAAAGAGCATTTCCAGGAATACCACCAGGGTAAGGCCAAGGCAAATGTCACCCTAAATCCAAAAAACCCGGAACTTCCCTATAAAACAAGCTATAAGTGGATGGCAAAAAATGGTACCAAAATTACATTTTTGGCAGATAAGACCATCTTTTCAACTATAGTTCCTGAATTTGAAAAACTGGAAAGACAGCTCAAACAGGTAGCATATTTAGTAGCCGGAATATTTTTTCATCTTTATGATGAGAGAACAAATGAGCAACGGCACTTTTACTTCCAGTCAGGTTTAGCCACCTTAATCAAACACTTAAATAAAAACAAAGCGCTTGTACATCCTGAGCCTATTTTAATCCATAAAAACGTTGAGGGTATTGATGTAGAAGTAGCTATTCAATATAACGATGGCTTTGCTGAAAACGTTGAAAGCTTTGCCAATGTTGTCCCAACCACCGAAGGAGGCTCTCATTTAACCGGATTTAGAATCGCCTTAACCCGTGCAGTAAACGACTATGCCAGAAAAATAGAAGCCTTAAAGGAAAAGGACGAGAATTTAACAGGGGAAGATATGAAGGAAGGCTTAACTGCCGTGGTCTCTATAAAAATGGATTCTGATCGGATTCAGTTTGAATCCCAAACAAAGGAAAAATTAGGTAATGCAGAGATTCAACCTATTGTGGCCCAGGTTGTAAAAGACGGCTTGGAGGTATTTTTTGAAGAAAATCCTCAGGATGCCAGAAGGATTATGGAGAAAGTCCTGCTTGCAGCAAGAGCCCGCGCAGCAGCAAGAGCTGCCAAAGATGCAGTAATTAGAAAAGGCGCTTTAGAAGGGATGACGCTGCCCGGCAAATTGGCAGATTGCCAAAACCGGGATGCGGCAGAATCCGAATTGTATATTGTAGAAGGTGATTCCGCCGGAGGCAGTGCTAAGATGGGAAGAGACAGAAAGTTTCAGGCAATATTGCCCCTTCGGGGTAAAATATTAAACACCGAAAGAGCACGCTTGGATAAAGTTTTAGAGTTTGAAGAAATAAAAGCTTTGGTGATAGCACTGGGTACCGGAATCGGAGACACAATTGATTACAGCAAAGCCCGCTATCACCGGATCATCCTGATGACTGATGCTGATGTTGACGGTGAGCACATCAGAACCTTGCTTTTAACATTTTTCTTCAGATACATGCCAGAGATTATAAACTTAGGGTATATGTATATAGCCCAACCGCCGCTATATAAAATTCAAAAGGGAAAAGAAATTCATTATGCATATTCTGATGAGGAAAAGGCCTCAGTATTAAAAACACTTGGGGCATCCGAAAACAGTGTAATTATTTCAAGATATAAAGGTTTGGGGGAAATGAATCCGGATCAGCTTTGGGAAACTACCATGAATCCGGAAAATAGAGTATTAAAACAGGTCACTATTGAGGACGCTGCAGCAACAGATGAGGTCTTTACCATGCTGATGGGAGATGAAGTACCTCCCCGCAAACGCTTCATTCAAACCCATGCGAAGTTAGCAACTTTAGATATATAAGAAATCACCCTTTTAATGAAAAAAATATATTTTACAGTTGGACCATCACAAGTTTTTCCAACCCTTTCAAAACATCTAAACCAAGCCATCAAGGAAAATATTCCCTCCCTAAATCATAGAGGGGACGGTTTTAAAACGCTATATAAAAGTGTAGATGAAAATTTAAAAAAACTTTTAAATATTCC
>CAYSNN010000076.1:0-4791 GCA_964432475.1 uncultured Gammaproteobacteria bacterium | reverse complement strand
TTGTTTTTTGAAAAATTTATCAACAAAACTTCTTCAACAACGTGTGGTTCTAAGCCCTGTTCCAAAAGATCAGGATAAGTTCTGACATTTCTGGCAAATGGAAAAACTGCATCCAGAGTGGCCTGTCCGCAAACTCTGTGATCCGGGTGATTGATAAATTGGCGGTTTTCATCATAAACTAAAGTTGGGTCAAAACACATTACAGTTGTTGGTCTAACTTGTCTTATGACTTTGACAATCTCTTTTCTTAACTGATGGTTGTTTTCCAATTCCCCGTCTACAAAATCTAAAAAGAAAACTTTTTTTACACCTATTAAATTGGCAGCTGTCTGTTGTTCTGCACGTCTTAATTTCGTCAATTCCCTGTGAGGGATTTTTGGGTCTTCAGACCCTTTGCTGCCGTCTGTAAGTACCAAATAATAGCCTTCCCCACCTTGTTTAATCCATTTGGAAATAGAGCCTGAACATCCTATATCTATATCATCAGGATGAGCACCAACAGCCAGAATGATTCGCTTGTTCATTAGAAGATCCTTCGACTCTCTACGGTCGCTCAGGATTGACCTTTGGTCACATGTTCAACAACTCTTTTAAAATCTTCTAAGTGATTCACTGCCATATCTGCCAGGATTTTTCTGTCCAAATTTATATTTTTAGTTTTTAATCCCGCTATAAACCTGGAATAACTTAAGCCTTCGTTTCTAACAGCATTACCAAGTTGTACAATCCAAAGGCGTCTCATGTCTCTTTTACGAAGCTTTCTTCCCGCAAAAGCATATTCGCCGGCATGTAATAATGCTGATTTTGCTTCTCTAACAAGCTTACTTCTGCCGCCTCTGTAGCCTTTAGTTAAGTTATGTAATTTTTTATGTTTCCTGTGGGTAACAATGCCTCTTTTAACTCTAGCCATTATGCACCAATCACCTTTCTGAATTTTCTTGATTCACCTTTAAAGTACTCACTTGTTTTTTTCTGTCTTTCCAAAGCACTCTTAGACTTATTTCTTTTTAAATGCCCGGCACCTAATTGATGCCTGCGTAAGATTTTACCTGTGGAGGTAATTTTGACTCTTTTTAATATTGATTTATTAGTTTTTTGCTTGCTCATTATTTTGTCCTTCCGGCGTTTTTACTCCGCCTTTTGTTTTGCCTACAATCATTGTCAGTTTCCGTCCCTCAAACTTAGGTTCTCTTTCAACCCCAACCTTGTCTCCAAGTAGCGCTAAAGCTTCCTGTAAGACCTTGTGGCCCAATTCCTGATGAGCCATCTCCCTGCCTTTAAACTTAACTGTTAATTTAACTTTGTGCCCGTCTTTCAAAAACTCTTCAGTCCGGTTTAGTCTGACTTTTAAATCATGCTCAGCAATTCTTGGAGATAGCCAGAGTTCCTTTAGTCCCCCCTCCGAGCTTTTTTTAGACCCTCTCTCCTTTTTATTTTCCTCGTATCTGAATTTTTGGAAATTAGCAATCCTGGCAACGGGAGGTGTTGCCTGAGAGGCGATTTCTATTAAATCCATCCCTGATTGCTTTGCTTTTTCCAAGGCATCCTGACGGGAGATAACTCCCAGTTGTTCTCCCTCTGAGTTTATAACTCTTAAATTAGGAGCTTGGATGTGCTGATTTATTCTATAAAATTTGGCCAGTAACTAAAACCTCCTTAAATTTTTGACTTTTTAAATTCTAGCACACTCATGATTTAGATTCAATACTTCGACTGCGCTCAGTATTTCGCTTAAGATGACTTAAGCTCAATGTCTGTTTTTATTTTTTCAATAAATCCTTCTACTCCCATTGCGCCCAAGTCTTCCCCCGATCTTGTTCTGACTGCCACTTTGTTTTCTGTTTGTTCTCTGTCACCTACAATTAACATGTAAGGAATTTTTTGCAGCTGGGCGTCTCTTATCTTACCCTGCATTTTCTCAGCACGAGTATCAATCTCAACACGTAGATTTGCAGCTCTTAATTGTTCGAGTACATTTTGTGCATATTCGTGATGTCGGTCGGCAATGGGTATAATTTGTACCTGGACAGGTGAAAGCCAAACCGGAAAAGCCCCGGCGAAATGTTCTATTAAAATACCGATAAATCTTTCTAACGAGCCATATACCACTCTGTGTATAGCAATTGGAGTTTTAACCTGTCCGTCTGCATCAGTAAATTTTAAGTCAAACCTGGCAGGTTGCTGAAAATCTAACTGCAATGTCCCCATCTGCCACTGTCTGCCTAAGGAATCTTTCATTAAAATATCGATCTTTGGTCCATAAAAAGCGCCTTCTTTTTCGGCTACAAAATAATCCTTGCCACTTTGTTTCAATATCTTTTCCAAAATTTCTTCTGCCTTGTCCCAAACCTTTTCATTACCCATAAATTTTTCCGGTCGCTTGCCTAATCTAAAAGAATACTCCAGTTTAAAAATGGAATAAAATTTTTCGACGACCTCAAATAAATTTTTATACTCACTTTCAATTTGAGACTCTGAAACAAAAATATGGGCGTCATCCTGCCTAAATTCCCTCACCCTAAAAAGCCCGTTTAACACACCTGATAATTCATATCTGTGCAAGGGATCCGTATCAGAGAGCCTTAAGGGAAGGTCCTTATATGATCTGGTTTTGAATCCAAAAATTACCATGGCATTTGGGCAGTTCATCGCCTTTATGCCATATTCTTCATTTGGACCCATATTAGCTACAAACATATCCGGCCAATAGTGATCGAAATGGCCTGAGGTAACATATAAGTCTTTTTTGTTTAGAATCGGAGAGACAGTTTCCAAATACCCTCTTTTTGTATGTTCTTCTCTCCAAAATTCAATCAGTTCGTTGTATAAAACTACTCCTTTGGGTAACCAGTATGCCATGCCCGGAGAAGTTTCGTGAAAGAAAAATAATTCAAGCTGGGGGCCAAGTTTTTTATGGTCTCTTTTTTTGGCTTCTTCTAGCATGTTTAAGTATTTGTCTAATTCTTCTTGAGTAGGAAATGCAGTACCGTAAATACGGGTTAGCATTTTGTTTTTCTCAGATCCTCTCCAATAAGCTCCGGCAATAGAGAGGAGTTTAAATGCGCCAATATCTTTGCCTGGATTTTCCGAGTGTCCGCCCCGGCAAAGATCTTCAAAGTCGCCGGATTTATATATAGTTATCGGCTCGTTCTTTTGAATTATTTCATCTATTAATTCTAGTTTGTAAGGATTATTTCTAAAGAGTTCTTTTGCTTCTTTTTCTGAGACTTCCCTATGTTCGAAGTTCTTCCATATTGGGAGAAGTTCGGCCATCTTTTTTTCAATTTTTGGGAGGTCTTCTTCAGTGATTTTTAAATCATCAAAATCGAAATCATAATAAAACCCATTTTCAATCGCCGGACCAATCGTCCTTTTAGCATCTGGCCAAAGCTCGAGTACTGCTGCTGCCAAAAGATGGGCACATGAATGTCTTAAATTATTTAATCTTTCTTTATTTTCCATAGCTTTGTTTATTAATTTACCACCTTTCATTACTATTTGCATCAATTGAAGTCCGAAGAACAAGTGGTTTAGGCTCATCTTTCAACCAAACAGTTAGGCCGATATGGGGATTGAACCTTACAATAGAAGTCATTCCTCTTTCATCTCCATCCTCAAGACTAATTAAGGCCGTACCTTGAGATATGTTTGCTACTAAGCCCCAAATTCTAAATATCCCAGGATAAGGTTCATCTAGTTTTCTTTTGGTATAGCTGAATTCCTCCCCGCCCAGAGTAAATCCATGAATTCTGGTTATTTCAGATTTACTTAGCAGGGGGCTTGTTGACAGTCTAACCAGGGTTCCGTCAGTTTGCGGATAATATCCTGAAAGTATTTCTTTTGAATTAAATAATTTTTCCATAAAAAAACCTCCCGGTTGGGAGGCTTGTAAACTACCACAAAAATTACAACCTCCCTAGGAAGATGTAATAGCGGTACAAGTTATAGATAATTTTAGGTTCATTAATTCGACTATAGAGTAACTTAAGTTTTATGTCAATGGCTAGTCTTTTAAGATATTGACATGATATACACCATATGCTTTAATGTATATATGAAAAGGTATCAAGTTTATTTGAATCAAATTTCAGTCTCAGTAATTGATGATTATGAAAAGCTGACCAAAATGTCACGTTCAAAAATTATCAGATACCTGGTAGATAGCGCATCGGAACAGTTGATTGCCCTTATTCGAAGCAAAGAACCCGGAAAAACATATTTAATGGATCAGCTTTCAGGTTTTATCGATCTAAAGACAAATAAAAAGCTAGATCTTATATCCGATATCGATGATGTACTTTTGCAAAAGATTTAACTTATGAAAGTACTAATCGATACAAGTGCCTTTATTGCCTATTTCATTAAACAAGAAGCCCACAATGTTGAAGTCACCAGAAAATATGAAGTTTACCGCAGACAGAAAGCTACTTTTTTAACTTCAAATTACATTATTTGTGAACTTTTAACGTGGTTTAATGCAAAATACCACAAATCCGTTCTGGAAAAAGTAATTTCAATGCTAAGCAGGCTGGAAAATGAAAAAGAAATAAGTGTTTTATACATCGAAAGGGTCGTTGCCAAAAAATCGCTGGATGTTTTAACAAAATTTTCTGAACACAAAATTTCTTTTACGGATGCAACTTCATATGTTTTATACAAAGATTTTTCTTTAGATGAAATATTTACACTGGATGATGACTTTAAAAAAATGAGACTTAGTACATCCTTTTAAAATTGTGGACTCTAGAGGACTTGAACCTCTGACCTACCCCACGTCAAGGGGTCGCTCTA
>CAYSNN010000075.1:0-4793 GCA_964432475.1 uncultured Gammaproteobacteria bacterium | reverse complement strand
GAGCAGCCTGAGCTGGTGCGGGCGCTGCACAGTCTGCCGGACAATTTCCTGCATTTTCCCCATTGAATCTGTCACAGTGATCTTTACCGTTTCCGCAAATAGTGCAGCATAATCCCAACGGAGCACCTGCTTTATTACAGTTTGGTTCAGGGGTAGATCTGTCAGAACCTGGAGCACAAGTCAGACCTGGTGCAGGAGGCTGCGGAGCCGGAGGAGCACTGACATCCTGGCAATTTGGTCCGGTAAAGCTTCTGACATTATCAAATTGAAAAACACAACCATTGGCATCACGGGCACCACTGGAAGGATCACAGATTCCGGCATGTTTAAAGATGGTGGCTGAACCTCCACCGGTGGTATTCTCACAAAATTGAGTGTTCTCACCGCATAAAGATGAGTTGGTCATACAGGGAACAGTCTGATCAGTACCTTGCTGGTCAGCAGGACCTCCGCAATCAGGCGGATTACCTCCATTAAAACAAGTTTCAACTTTACAATCACTTTCAGTATTTCCGTTGGGATCAAAAACACAGTAAGTATGGCCTGTTCCAGACAGAGTATGACAGTCATTTATAGGTTCTCCCGGGTTACAGGATATAGCTTGAGCCAGTTGGATGTTTTGTAAAACTCCGGCTTGAGCTATATATATAAGTAGTAATGTAGAAAAGCCTATTAAAAGATATTTGTTTAATTTTTTTAGAAAAGAAGAATTATTTAAAAGTGCTTTCCACTCAGTCATTATGAAAGCTATATTACTGAAGAGGTATTAAAGGATAAATAAAAAAAAGTGAGAATTCGGTAAGAACAAGCTCTTTGAGGCTAAAAACTGGGCCTTGACAGTAATATATATTTGGTCTAATGTTAATTTAGAAGGCAACTTCTATCTGCTCTTGAAGTTGTTTTCGAAATTAATAAAAGGGCATTGCTATTCGAGTCCGTCTGCGGTAGTAATGCTCTTTTTTTGTGGTGTTCTATATTGGAGACTAATCCCTGCCCTAGATTAGCCTCCAGCACAAAACACCACTAAAACAAAAAGAATTTCTTGGTCCGTCTGCCTCCAAGGAATTCTTTTTATCCCCGTACCATCAAAATTAATTTTTGGTCGGTTTCCTGTAACATTTTTCTAACCTGGTCTGCAACCACATCTATTCTGTGAGTTTTGCTTCTTCTAACTTTTCTAAAACCGGCTGCAAACTTTTGGGCAAACATATATTTTTCTACATTACCATACACAAATACTATTTGTCAAGTATTTATAATCCCATAGGTATTTTTACTCTATTTTTACCTAGTCCCGTAGTAATAAAATTAGGATATATAACTATGTTTATATTATTACAACAGTCTAATCTATGTGTATACTTTTAGATATTAACAGGAATTTATAAAATGTGGAAAACTGATAAAGAAGCTGCTTAACTGTATAAATAAGCAAGCCAGGGAGAAAGTACTCGTGTGCCGATTACTAATTCCGCAGCAATCATATTAAAAGATTCCCTCTGCCATCTATGTTGAGATGAGACTTGTGCCAAATCAGGATCTACCTGGAACCCTGCCCAAATCCGATCCCGCCTGATCCATTGTCCAATATCTGCCGGGTTTTGTGGATCTAGTAGGTATTCAAACTCACGGACTAAAGTCCTAAGATCACCCCTCTGGCCCGGATACATATAATCTGCCACCTCCACCCAACCTCTCCACAAATTGCCCTGGTTTTCTAAAACAGTATTGTATGCAGGCCTCCACCAAGGTTGCCTATCAGTGACCTCTTTAGTATTGAGTCCATACGGTATCCCTTTCTCTAATAAAGCCATATTTAAATAGTGAAATTCACTGGCAGTAAAAGGGTTAGCGCTCATGCCATAATCTACTGGTTGACCATTTGCATCTCTTCGGATTCCGGATGCAAAATAACGATATAAAGTCACACACCTACGTTCAAAAACATCAAATCTTGTCCCGGCAATGGTGATTGGTTTGTCAATTAACGGACTCAAACTAGCTGCTCTTGGCACCCCTGGACAAAGACCTGCCTCAAATAACCCCGGGCAGGTTTTTAGATCTTCAGGTAAATTCTCTCCTAAACAATCTGCCATGCCATTATCTTTCATGTATTGTCTTATTGAGTCTCTTGGATATGGGGAAGGAAGGCCCAAAGCTATAGAAAGTTGATAAAGTTTTTCCAAAAAACCATTGGGATCAAAAATAGAGTACCTGCTTTTGGAATTCCAAACAAAAGGTCCCCACGGAATAGACATCCTGCCGTTAGCGGGAGGGGCGGGATTTTCCGGTTCTTTTACATGTTCCTGTACATTTAATTCTATAACCTGCTGTTGGCCACTGTGTAAAAGAACAGGAGCCTGAAACAATGCTTGAGCCTGAACTGCTTGAGGAGTTGATAATTTACTAAGCGCTGCTATAGATATTCCCACGACTATACCATCGATAAACTCGCCTCTAGTCATCCGTCTATCCAATATCTGTGCTCCGACTGTTTCTTTGCTGCCTGCAACAGCTTCAGAAATACTGTGTGCTACCGTTATAACTGATTGACCAATACGACGAAGAGGATGTATTCTCCCTTCACCTTCCCTACTGCTTGAATTCATTTGACTATCTATTCTATCACTATGGGTTAAGAAGATCAAGTAAGAAGAGGGTAAAAGATTAAGCTTCTTTAGCAAAGATCATTCTGCCCGCGGGGGTTTGAATATTTTTGGTAATCTCCACTCTGATTTCCTGACCGATCTTTTCAGCGCAATCAGCAATCACTACCATAGTTCCATCCGAAAGATACCCTACTCCCTGGGCCTTATCCTTACCTAAATGCACAATCTTAATTTCTAGTTTTTCTCCTGGTAAAGCTACTGTCTTAACCGAATTTGCTAGATCATTTATATTTAATACGGCTATATTAGAAACCGTTGCCAATCTATTTAAATTAAAATCTGTAGTCAAAATCTTACCGTTTAACCCTTTTGCCAGATTCATCAGTTTTTCATCAACAGTTTTACCGGATTGATCCTTGTCCCAAATCTCAAGTCTTATCAGTTTACTCTTTTTTAAATCCTCTACTATTTCAAACCCTCTTCTACCTCTGGCTCTTTTCAAATCGTCTGATGAATCTGCCACTTGCTGCAGCTCAATTAGGACAAATTTAGGCACCAAAACCAACCCGTTTATAAAGCCTGTTTTAACAATATCTAAAATCCTACCGTCGATTATAACTGAGGTGTCTAAAATAAGGGGCCTTGTAATTGCTACAGAACCAATCTGAGGTGTAGGATGTGCAAACGGCAGATTGGGACGGGGAAATTTAATCAGCTGGCTGGAAACTTCCGAAGAAACTCGATGGACCACAAAATTAAAGGTAGTCATAGTAATAACCCGGACGGAGCGGGCTATATTGGGAAAAACTACATATCCAATACCGGCTGCTGCAACAGTCAAAAGCACCCGGACTACAAATGATTGCTCCCCCAAAATTGGAGGAATAAGTTGCGAAAATATGGCTGCAAAGGTTGCAAATAGAAACGCCAAAATCAGGCGCAAGATCTGTCTTAAACGCACTAGATAATTCCTTTAGGTAAAGAATGCACAAGATAAAGCTTTACCTGATGTTATTTTGACATAAAACAGTCAATGTTACAACCCCTAATGGATCTAAGGAGTTGGTTTCGGAGCCTCGGTAGGAGCTGAAGTTGGTGAAGCCTTAGGGGTTACAGTAGGGACAGGGGTAGGACTTGCAGTTTGGCCTGCCTGCCGGTCAGGCAGGGCAGATTGGGTACCCAGATTGATTTGGGTAATATCTAATATTTTTTTGCTTCGGGGATCATAAAGAATGGCTTTTTTAGCATTAGAGTAAATTAAAACTTTGTCTCCGTTTTTAGCCTTTTGAAAAAACGGCTGGTCCTTAAGTTTAGAAATATCCGTAACTGTTGCGACTGTCGGAGTCTCACCTACAGGCAAACTTACCAGCTTACCGACTTCAGCAACTAATTTATTAACCTCTTCCTGTGATTGTTGAGCTTGTTGGGGATTATTTCCATTTTGTTGAGATGAGAACGGTTTTTGAGTATAAAGGTAGTACCCTGCTGCGGCAATCGTTATAATAATCACGATTGCAGCAGGCACTATAACTTTTAAATTTAAATTTTTGTAATTAATGTCCATATGTTAAACAGAAAACCATTATACCGAAAATCTATTTTAATACAAGATTCAATTGACTAGTCTGCCAAATTCTATTACCATAGAAAGTAGAATCATGAATAAGCTGCTCAAATTCTTGTTTTATTATCTTTCCATTACCTCTACATTTGTAATTATTACTTCTATTCTACTGCTTCGTAATAGCTATCGAGCTGATTCCAAATATGAGAAAGGGCTGGAAGAAGTCAAAAAGCAGATTGAAAAACTTGAAACAAATTACCTTACAAGCTCACAACAAAATAAAGATCTAGCAAAGATCAATCAAGAACCGATTGTCGCCACCAAATCAACAGAGATTTTAGAATCAGAAAACTCTCTTGGCTTTATTACTTTAAATGATCAAAAATGGCAGTCTGTAGCTATTTACAAGGAGAAAACCTTCTCCTCTACTCCTATTGGAAAACTTATCTTTGGTAAAGCTTACAGATATTACCAAAAAGAAGATAGTTGGTATTTGGTGAAAATAGACAGCAAAACAGAAGGATGGATCAATAAACGATTTGTAAGTGAGATAAAGGAATGAAATTATCTGAGAAGATCTTTTTTTACTACTGCGCTTTTATATCTCTTATACTAACTCT
>CAYSNN010000074.1:0-4821 GCA_964432475.1 uncultured Gammaproteobacteria bacterium | reverse complement strand
GTTCCCGGTTACTGGGAAATTCCTTTAGTGGTTAAAAAAATTGCCAAGAGTAAAAAGTTTGACGCGATTTGCGCTCTTGGAATAATTATAAAAGGAGACACCTATCATTTTGAATTGATTGCCAATGAATGCGCCAGAGTTTTGATGAATATTGCTTTAGAATTTGATATCCCCATTATTTTTGAGATCCTTGCCACCTATAATCTTAAGCAGGCTGAGGAGAGGAGTATGGGAGAAGAGAATAAAGGGATTGAAGCGGCAAAGACTTTGCTATGGATGAGCAATTTTTAAAAGAGACCTTAAATCTTGCCAAAAAGGGAATGGGATGGACAAATCCTAATCCGATGGTCGGTGCTGTTTTGGTAAAGCAAGGTAGGGTTTTAGGGAGAGGTTATCACAAGGGGGTGGGATTACCTCATGCAGAAATTGAGGCGCTAAAAAATTGTAAAAAAGATCCCAGGGGGGCTGCTTTGTATGTCAATTTGGAGCCTTGCGCACATTTCGGCAGGACACCTCCTTGTACAGATGCGCTTATCCGATCCGGTATAAAAAAAGTTGTTTGTTGCACTTTGGATCCGAATCTTAAGGTGCACGGCCAGGGGAAAGTTAAACTGGAAAAGGCAGGTATATTTTTTAAAGCAGGATTTTTAGAAAATGAAGCACGGCTTTTAAATGAAGCATTTTTTACCTTTCATGAAAAGAAACGCCCTTTTGTTGTACTCAAATTTGCAGCCAGTCTTGATGGAAAACTTGCAACAGGTACGGGTGATTCAAAATGGATAACCAATGAAAAAGCGAGGCAATTTGCAAGAAAGCTACGGGGTCAATACCAATCGGTTTTGGTTGGTATCAATACTGTATTGCAGGATGACCCTCACTTAGGTGTGCGGAAGGCTGGAAAAAAAGATCCTGTGCGGATTATTTTAGACCCCAACCTCCGAATTTCTTTTAAAGCTCAAGTCCTAAGGGATCAGAATGTGATAGTGGCCACAACTGCGAAGGCAAATTTAAAAAAAAGAAAACAGCTGGAAGAGAAAGGATTTATAGTTTTGGTTTTTGATGGATTCATAGAAATACAGAAACTTTTAGCTGAGCTCGGGAAGAGACAAATTATTAGTGTACTTGTGGAGGGAGGAGGGAAAACTTTGGGAGAGTTTGTTGATGCAAAGGCAGTTGATAAGGTCTATGCATTTCATGCACCGATAATAATCGGCGGTGAAAAGGCAATAAGTATAACAGGTGAGGGTGTAAAAAGCGTTCAGGAGGCAGTAAGGTTAAAAAACATTACTTTTAAAAAATTTGATGATAATTTGCTGACCACAGGTTATACAGCTTAATGCAAGGTCCATTATTTACAAAATTCTTACCCTTATATCATTTCTTTATTACCTGTAAATGGTTTACTTATAGTAACCTGCTGGGTTAGTACAAGTAAGACAGCTTACAAAATATTTATTTAAAAAAGCTGCATAGAATCTTACCCATCTGCCTAAGCAGGCGGTATGATTGATAAGTTTAGAAGGAACCGCTCCCCTCTGGGGGCGGTTTTTTAGGGTTTTAACCGTTTAAGTCTATTTTTCTGATTCTGATATTTTTGGGGGTGACTTCCACAAGTTCCGTGTCATCAATATATTCAATAGCATTTTCCAAGCTCATTTGCTTGGGAGTATTAAAGTGTTCTGAAGTACCTTCACCTGAGGATCTATGATTTGTCTGCTGTTTTTCTTTGCAAACATTAACCCAAATATCGTCATTTCGGGAATTTTGTCCGATAACCTGGCCTTTATAAACTTCTGTGCCGGGTCCAATAAATAAAGTACCTCTGCCTTGGGCGCCTGTTAAAGCATATAACTTAGTAGTTCCTGTTTCGTGCACCACCAAAGACCCGTTGCTTCTTTCAAATTTTCCGCCCGGATCTTCCCTGTATTCCAAAAAAGATGAGCTGATGATCCCCATGCCTTTGGTATCCGTGATAAATTGGCTTCTGTAACCAAAAAATTCCTTGGTAGCAATTATAAACTCCAAAAACACCACCCCGTTTTCAGAAAACATATCCAACATCTGCGCATGCCTTAAGCCCATTTTTTGCATAACAGTACCGGACATATCCTGAGGTACCTCAATTGCCACCTTTTCGAAGGGTGTTAAGAGTTTGCCGTTTTCTGCTTTTTCAATCACTTGAGGTTTGCCGATTTGAAACTCATAACCTTCCCGTCTTAACCTTTCTATTAAAATAGCCAGGTGAAGCTCGCCTCTGCCGGATACAAGAAAGCCGCCTGAGGAATCATCCTCTACCTTTAAAGCCACATCTGCCTCTGCTGCTTTATATAATCTTTCCCTGATTTGCCTGGCTGTTTTAAATTCTCCCTCTCTGCCTGCAAGGGGAGAAGTATTTACCGCAAAATTCATTCTGACAGTGGACTCTTCAATATCCAAAAGAGGTAAGGCTTGAGGATTATTAGGATCAGCAATAGTTTCCCCAATTGTAATATCCGGGATGCCTGATAAAGCAATAATGTCTCCTGAGTGAGCTTCCGGGATGTCTACCTTGTCTAATCCTTCAAATCCCAAAAGGGAGGTGAGTCTGAATTTTTTAACCTCACCCTGTCTATTAATATGAGCAACTTCCTGACCCTTTTTGATGGTACCATTATAAATTCTGCCTATGGCGATCCTGCCTTTAAAATTATCATAAATTGTCGAAGTAATTAAAACCTGCAAAGGTTTCTCTGAATCAATTTTAGGAGAGGGGATATATTTTAGTACAGCCTCAAACACGGGTGCAATATCGTCCATTTTAGACAAATCCGACTCAAGTCCGGCTTTGCCTTGTTTTCCGGAGGAATAAACAGTAGGAAATAAAGCAGTTTCTTCATCCGCCCCCAGCTCTAAAAACAGGTCAAAAGTTTTATTAATTACATGGTCTATTCTTGCATCGGGTTTGTCAATTTTGTTGATAACAACAATAATTTTGTGTTTAAGTTCCAAGGCTTTTTTTAGCACAAACCTGGTTTGAGGCATAGGCCCTTCTTTGGCATCAACCAAAAGCAAACAGCCGTCAGCCATTTTTAAAACCCTTTCAACCTCACCTCCAAAGTCAGCATGTCCCGGTGTATCAATAATATTAATTTTGGTCCCGTTCCAATTAATAGAGGCATTTTTGGAAAAAATGGTGATTCCTCTTTCTCTTTCCAGATCATTTGAATCCATGATTAAATCTCCTTTGTCGGAAACCTCCTTTGAGATTTTAGTTTGGGATTGACGAAGCAAGGCATCAACTAAAGTTGTTTTGCCGTGGTCAACGTGGGCAATGATGGCGATATTTCTGATGTTTGTCATATATTTACCACTCAAAAACCGCCTTGATGGCGGTTCCCAGCAGGTAACGTATCATACCATTTTGAAGCTAGGATAACAACTCCGGGAGGTTCATTTTTCTTTTGTTTCTTTTTTAAGCCTTATCAGCTTGATTCTTTTTCCTTCAACTTCTTTTACCTGTAAAATTAAATGGCTGATTTGAACCGTGTCCCCAACTTGTGGCTCATGGCCAAGTAATCCAAATACCAGTCCGCTGATAGTTGAATATCCCTGACCTTTTAATTTAAGCTTAAATTTCCTTTGTATGTCTTCTATCAAAGTCTGTCCCTGTATTAGATAGCTACCGTCTTTTTGCTTAACAATGTCTTCCAAAGGCTTATCAAACTCATCTTCTATCTCTCCTACTACACTTTCGATGATATCCTCCAAAGTGATAATTCCGGCAGTTGCGCCAAACTCATCATTAACAACAGCCAAATGAATCCTTTTTCTTCTCATGTCTTGTAAAACCGCATCAATTTTTTTTACTTCCGGGACAAAAATAATTTGGCGGATAATAGAAAGTTGGGATAATTTAGTCTCCTTGCTTTGGCTAAGTAATTCTCTATAAATATCTTTTATATGCACAAATCCCACGATGTTATCTATTGAACCCTCAAAAACCGGGAATCTGCTGTGAGGGTAATGTCCGATTCTTCTGGCAATTTCACCTAAAGTAAGAGCCACATTAAAAGCCAAAATATTAGTTTTGGGAATCATGATAAGTTTAACAGGGATATCCCCCAGCTGAAATACGTTATAGACCATCTCAATCTCTTTTGAAGGTATAGTGCCGCTTTCACCGCTTTGGCCGAGTAGTATTTTGATTTCTTCTTCGGAGTGGACCAGTTGGTGTTCCCGGGGAGCTTTGAGGCTTAAAGCTTTTAAAACTAACTGCCCGGATATATTTAAAAACCAAATAAACGGCCTAAAAACTTTGGCAAATATAACCAGGGGAGTAATGACTACTAAAGAAGTATCTTCCGCTCTTTGTAAAGCAATGGTTTTGGGAACAACCTCTCCTATAACAATGTGTAAAAAGGTGATAATACTAAAAGCTGTGATAACTGCCAAAGTATGAGTGGTAAGGAAAGCAAGGTTTGAAGGTAAAAAAGTAAAAAGCGGTTCTAAAAAGCGGGCTAATGCAGGTTCTCCTACCCAACCCAAACCAAGGCTTGCCAGAGTTATCCCAAGCTGGGTAGCAGAGATATAACTGTCTAAGTTTTGTACGGCTCTTTGTAAAATCCTGGCAGTTAAATTACCCTTGCGGGCAAGTTCATCTACCCGGGTTTTTCTGATAGCCACCAGAGAAAACTCTGAGGCCACAAAATAACCATTTAGTAAAACCAGTAATATTATAAGACCAATTTGAAAAAGAAATTCCATTTAAATTTAATTGGATTATATCGCATAGCGATACAAGAAGTGAAACGATCTGCTAAAATATACCAACGGGCTGGTAGC
>CAYSNN010000073.1:0-4959 GCA_964432475.1 uncultured Gammaproteobacteria bacterium | reverse complement strand
GATAATCTGAAAACTTACCGCCCCTGGCTTTAAAAGCTGCAAATTTACTCCAATCTACCTTATATGTAGGACTGTAGCCGTTTTTACCATCCTTTTCCCATCGCTTAGCATAAACATCATGACGCCCCTTAAATATTGACATAAAAAGCTGAATATTCATACGCATTGATAGTAAATTTGAAGGCAGTGCTAGTTCGTGTACCAGATATTACAGCAGAGGTATGAAATAAAGCAAGAAAAACTCATACTATTACCTGAACTTAACCTACCAATGATAAATACTGCCTATATATCCTAAATATTTATTAGGTCGAATACCTCAGATAAATTATTTAGTTTTTTGGTTGCTTGACTAAAATCTTTACCCATAGTTTCTTTGCTGGGAATAGCATAAACTTCCATACCCGCTGCTCTTGCTGCTTTGACTCCGGCCGGTGCATCTTCTAAAACCAAACATTCTTGAGGATTAGCACCTAGTTCTTTTGCAGCTAGTAAAAATAAATCAGGGAACGGTTTTCCTCTTTTAACGTGCTCAGCAGAGCAGTAGGTATCGATATAGTTACTAATACCTAAGGCTTTGACAACAATCTCTATTATTGCCACTTTGGAGCTGGAAGCTATTGCTTTCTTAATTCCCGCTTTATGTAGTCTATTGAGTAATTCCATTAATCCTGGCCGAGCGGTTACGCTGCTTAATAACCTGTTACCTTCTACTTCCTTTTGTGAAACCAGTTCCTCATCTGTTATTGGCAATCCAAACCTTTTAACCATATCCTCGGCTGCGTCCATATCCGAAATGCCGACATACAAAGTGTTATTATCCTTTTCTGTTAGGTGTTTTCTATATTTTCTAAATACCTCATCGAAAGCTCTATAGTGTAATGGCTCGCTATCAACCATCAAGCCATCCATGTCGAAGATCACTGCCTTAATCATGGATAAATTATAGCAGAGGAATTACTTATTAATTGCTTTTTGATAATTCCCTAAACTATAATCCAGTTATGGAACTATCCTATACCGAGCAAGAAATGTTAGAGGAACAAAGAAGGTTACTCAGGCTAATGTTTGCTTCCTTAATAGTGGAACCAAACACCAAAGTATTAACTTACGCCTACACTAAGCCATTTCAAATACTGTCTAGGCTGGTTGAACTCACCAATAATTCGAAAGCTAATAAAGATGAGGCCAAAAAGCCTAAAACTTTCGAACTGCCTGAAAGGATTGATTTACCAATCCAAACAAACGACTTTTTATATGCTTATCCCGAAATGCGGAGGAGGTGGGATTCGAACCCACGATACCCTTTCGGGTATGCGACCTTTCCAAGATCGTGCACTCGGCCACTATGCGACTCCTCCAGTTGACATATTATACCTAGATTTCTGAGTCGAGTCTAGCTTGACAAAAATTGTTTGTACATGTAATATATGTACAGTGTTAGACCTAAGTAAAATTACTGGTTTTGAGTGGGACAAAGGCAATATTGATAAAAGTTACCAAAAACACGGTATTACACCAAATGAATCTGAACAGATTTTTACCGATGAGAGTGTTCAAGTAGAGAAAGACATCAAGCATCAGGAAAAAGAAGAAAGGTATATTGCGATCGGTAGAAACACCCAACACAAAATTTTATTTGTCGTTTTTACTATGAGGAAACATAAAATTAGAATAATATCAGCAAGAGCAGCTAATCAAGAAGAAAGGAGGTTGTATGAAGAAACAGTTAAAAAGAATCCCCAAATTTAAAAATGAGCAAAAAGAACGGGAGTTTTGGCAGACCCATGATTCAACAGAATATGTTGAATATAAATCCTTGGAGAATTGGCGTTTTCCTAATCTTAAACTTACTTCAAAGCCAATTACTCTCCGTTTACCGGTAGGGATGATTGACCGCCTTAAAATCAGGGCACACAAGATGGATATTCCCTACCAGTCGCTCATTAAGCAAATGATTTTTGAAGGCCTTTCAAAATAACAGTTACCCTTACCTTGTTTTTGGGATTCCTTTGGTGTACAATTTGCCTGCCTGTCGGCAGACAGGCGCGACAATCTCCGATGGTTTGGTGATGCATCGTCTGGTGCATCATGGGCGATTAGATGAATTGTTACTAAATATGGACGAAACTGAACTGATTAAGCAAAAGTTAAATATTGTAGATTTAATCTCAGAATACCTCACTTTAAAAAAATCAGGTGTTAATTTTAAAGCTCCCTGCCCCTTTCATAACGAAAAAACCCCTTCCTTTGTAGTCTCACCTGAGCGTCAAATTTGGCACTGTTTCGGCTGTGGGGCCGGAGGCGATTTATTCTCATTTTTAATGGAAAAAGAGGGGATGGATTTTAAAGAGGCCTTAGAGATTTTGGCTAAGAAAGCAGGTATAGTTTTAAAACAAACGGAAAGTAAAAAAGGTCTTAAAGAAAGACTGTTTGAAGTCAACCTCAAAGCCCAGGAATTTTTCCACTATATTTTAACCAAGCACGCTTTGGGCAAAAAAGCCTTGGAATATTTAAGGGGGCGGGGATTAACAGATTTTTCCATTGAAGAGTTTGGTTTAGGCTATGCTCCTAATTCTTGGGAATCTTTAACTAAAGTCTTGTTAAAAAGAGGCTTTGCTGTCTCGGAAATTGTAGCCTCCGGGCTTGCAGTGCCCTCAAAATCAGGCGGATATGATCGCTTTAGAGGTAGGATTACCTTTCCTTTAATTGACGGAAAAGATAAGCTAAGGGGTTTTTCAGGTAGAGTTTTATACCCTCAAGAGCCAAAATATATTAATACTCCGCAAACTCCGATTTTTGATAAAGGCAATTTTCTTTTTGGTCTTAATCTGGCCAAGTCAGACATCAGAAATAAAAAAGAGGTGGTACTGGTAGAAGGCGAGATGGATGTGATTTTATCTCATCAGGCAGGCTTTAAAAATGTGGTAGCCTCCAAAGGGACAGCTTTGACTGAAGGGCAAATTGATTTACTAAAAAAATATGCAGAAAATTTGAGTTTGTGTTTTGACATGGATTTAGCAGGGGATAGCGCTTCAAGACGCGGTATTGAAATGGCAGAAAAAGCAGGATTAAATCTTAAGATAGTGCAACTTTCGGGCGGTAAGGATGCAGCAGAGGTGGTAAAAGAAGATGCAGACCTTTGGCAAAAAGCGATTTTGGAGGCTGTGCCTATCTATGACTATTATTTAACTTCCACTGCCAAAAGATATGACATTACAAAAGTAGCTGATTTAAAAAAAGTAGGGGAGGATTTGATCCCGGTTTGGGCAAAGATACAGGATGATTTAATTAGAGAGCGCTATATACAAAAGTTAGCAGCATTTTTGAAAACAGATGAGAAAGTTTTAAGAGAGAATATTGAGAAGGCTAAAAACAGCACCAAGGCAAGTTATGCTCAAGTCTTACACCAACCCGGTAAACAAGATAATGTAGTAGGTATAAGATCCAGAAGAGAGCTACTGGAGGAATATCTGGTTGCCTTACTTCTGCACCCACCCAAAGATTTTTTGTTTGTACCAAACTTTCCGGAAACATTATTTTTAAAGGAAAGTTTTAGGCAAATATATGTTTTACTGGTGCTTTATTTAGACTCGATTTCTTTTAAAAGCAGGTCTTTTAATATCAATGAATTCTCAACTAATTTACCCAAAGAGTTGCTAATAGAATTGGATAGGTTATACTTAACAGAACTTGACGGTAAATTAACTGAAGAGAAGTATTGGCAAAAAGAACTGGCCGGCGTAGTTTCGGAACTTAAAAAAGCCCTGATCAAAGCTTCTTTACAAAAGCTTGCTTTGGAGATTAGAAATGCCCAGGAGTTTGGTAAAATAGAAATGGTAGAAAGCTTAAATAAACGGTTTCGGGATTTGTCGGTAAAATTAAAAAATTTATAGACATATGGTTAAACAAAAGAAAGAAGTATCGCTGGATTTTAAAAAGTTGATTAAACTTGGTAAAGACCGGGGGTTTGTTACGCAGGAAGAAATTCTGCAGGTTTTCCCCAAGCCTGAAGAGACATTACCGGAGTTAGACGAGTTTTATATCAAGCTGATTGATGAAAATATTGATGTTTTTGAATCAACCGCTGAAGAGCTAGATACTGATGGTAAGCCCAGTACGGATTTGGAAAAGGAGCTGGAGCTTTTGTCTACCTTAGAAGAAGGCGCTGTGACAGATCCTGTCAGGCAATACTTAAGGGATATCGGTAAAATCCCCTTACTTACTGCGGCCGATGAGATTGATCTGGCAAAAAGAGCTGAGAAAAACGAAAAGCGGGCACGGGATAAACTGATCAGTGCCAATTTAAGATTGGTGGTTTCTATTGCTAAAAAATACGTAGGGAGGGGAATGAGTTTACTCGATCTGATAGAAGAGGGTAATATCGGTCTGATGCGGGCTGTAGATAAATACGATTGGAGACGGGGTTATAAGTTTTCAACTTATGCTACCTGGTGGATCAGACAGGCCATCACCCGGGCGATTGCAGATCAGGCAAGAACCATCCGTATTCCCGTTCACATGGTAGAGACTATTAATAGGTTTAACCGGACCCAGAGAAGAATGATGCAGGAGCTGGGTAGAGAACCGACCCCGGAAGAAGTGGCTAAAGTTTTGGAAATTGACCCTTCCAAGGCCCGTGAGATTATTAAAGTATCACAAGAACCAACATCTTTAGAGACCCCGGTTGGGGATGAAGAGGACTCTCATTTGGGGGATTTTATTGCAGACCAGGGTTTACAGCCGGATGAGCAGGCAACAAGGGAGCTTTTAAAAATCCATTTGGATGAAGTCTTAGACAGTCTTTCACCCAGGGAAAAACGGGTGCTGCAACTTAGGTTTGGGTTAGAGGACGGTAAGCAAAGAACTTTGGAAGAAGTAGGGAAAGAATTTGGGGTGACCAGAGAGCGTATCCGTCAAATTGAGGCAAAAGCTATCAGAAAACTTAAACACCCAACC
>CAYSNN010000072.1:0-4997 GCA_964432475.1 uncultured Gammaproteobacteria bacterium | reverse complement strand
GATAATTCACTTGAAAGTTTGTTTACCTCAAGCCTTGAACCTACCCTGGGGATCAGAAGCAGGATCAAGTCCCTTAATTTGGACATGTCTTTAAAATCAGCCAGGTTCTTGGCGTCTTTTTCAAAATACGAGGTAAAGATTTCAGAAAGCAGTACTTTTTTTCTTTCCAGATCAGTTTCCAGAACCACTGAGGGGAAGCCACCAAATTCCATAAATTCGTGGTAATGTGGGATCAGACGTTCATAGGCAATCTTATTTTTCCCCCGGGCTTTTTGGCTAAATGTCCGTTCTTCATTCCGCTGGATTTGTTTGAAGACAAGAAATTCACTAAAGTTAAGCGGGAACATTTCAAAAATAACTTTCCTGCCTGCCAAAGACTCTGGGAATAGATTCCTTAGGTAATAACTGCTTGAACCAGTCAAAAGAAACTTTACATCCCAGTGGTCATACAGGTACTTTATTACTCTGCTGATCTCTGGCAGGTTTTGCACCTCATCCAAAAAGAGGTAGGCCTTTGTGTCATTACTCACGCCATACTGCCTGAGGTTATTCCAGATATTGTCATAATTTTCTTCCTCAAACACCTTCCTGTGTATCGGGTTTTCCAAATCTAAAATGGTTTTATTCTCGGATTTGGTCAGCTCATAAAGGTGGGTTAAAGTGGTAGTCTTCCCTACTCTTCGCATGCCTGTAACCACAGTTACCTCTTTAGTATTCAACTCTGGTTCTAACTTTTGAAAAATCTGTCTGGGATATAGCATATGTTTGTTATTAGTCTACATAGACAGGGGGTATTTGTCAAGTATGTATCTACTATACTGTCCCTTAATACACCAATCCCTCTCATTTATGATCCTGGCAATATCTGACACCTGAAAATTTTCCCGATTAACATTGTCCTTATCAAAAACCAGGTTCCACAATATTTTGTATCTTGCAATTTTAAACTAAACGCTATACGCTACCCAATAACCAAACAAAGGATTGACTTAATTCAGATCAGTCTCAATCAGGGGAAGATAGTGTAAATCTATCGCTATGCCGTAACCGTTACAGCCGGGCTGCCTGAATCCTTTTATCAAATCTCTTCGAGTCAAAGAGTAATTTTTTCTCCACCCTCGATGAGAGGGTTTTTTAATGCCATGAGAGAATATGAAACCGCTTTAATTAATAATCCCCTCCGGGCAGCCAGAATCCGGGAAGAAGCCGGCCAGGCTTTAGAATTAAAAACAGGGTGGTACAAAGCTTTAGGTGTGCCGCTTGAGCAGCAACCCAAAGGCCCGTTGTCTTTTGAGCCGTGGTTAGAACGTGCCAAATGGGAAAGAGTAATGGCTATAGCGGATCTAAACCCCCGGCAGCGCGAGCAGTTGATGGGTCAATTTAGACAGGAAGTTGTATTTCAGCTGACTACCGGTTTAAAAGAGAGACATAACTGCGAAACAAGCACCATAGCCTACCCGATAGTAGACGGCAAGCTGCATTCCTCTCTTTTGCCGGATGAGGATTTTGGAGATGTTTTACTCCGCGGACTAGAGTATCGAAAACAGAACGGGTCAAAGGATTTAATTAGAGAAGAACAAGAAATAGTAGGCTTTCATAAAATCCAAGAAATTGCCTGTGAGGCTGAAACACCTTTGGGGACAAGAATAATCTCCTGCTCGCCCCCCAGCCAGGTTGAAGGTACGCCCTATACCAAAAAATTTGTCGATATCTGGACAGTAAAAGAGGATACTGAGGGTAAAAGATATGCTGAAGTTACCAGGTTTGCATCCGGTTTAGATCTGGATGGTTATAAACGCTCTGTCAAAAGTCTTGATCCATCCTATTTTGAAGATCAAGAGATGCTTGCTTCCATGCCGATTGATGCTTACTTTCTTTCCCATCCGATTCCTTTGCCCTCAGTTGAACAATATGGCACCGCAGAGGAGCTGTATGAGGCCTTTTTCGAACGGGACTTCAAAGCCATGAAGGAAGAGTTGTTTGAGCAGATTAAAAGGGTTTGTGAGCCTTTTATACACGTTTTTGTTGACAGGCTTTGTCAGACAGATATGGATTGGGTGGGTGTGGCAGAAAGCTTTAATGCGGTTTTGAATGTGGGGGATAAATTTTTAGCAGATTATGAATTAGACGCTTTAAAAAGATTTGTTACAATAGAAAATACAGCCATTTATACAAACTATATCCCTGTGCACGCATTAAGCAGCATGGATGAGCAAATAAAATATTGGGGCAGGCAGCAAGTCAGAGCAGTGGGAGCAGGCTGCGGATTATCAGCCGGGTTTAGTATAGGTTCCGGTTCGGGATCTGGAAGCCTGGGTCGGTCTCTTTCAAACAGTGTCGGCAGTTTTGGTTTGACCTCTGTTTCAGAATCAGATAGCCATGGCTCTTTGGAATTTGAATGTCCCAACTCAGCATGCAAAAAAATCAATAGAAGAACACGGAACCAGCTTCAATCAAACTGCCAGTACTGCGGAGCTGATGTCCGCTGCTGATCACAAATATAGATGGTTATCGAGTTATTAAACTATCGATTATTAGCAGATAGTTATTGACAAAATTGTCTACGAATTTAGCCTAAGTAAAATTATTGAAGAATATAGGAGGCTAAACGATCTAAGCCGTAATACTTCAGACCAGTTTTACTAAATTGGCTAAGGTTTTAAGTTTAACCACAGATACAGTAAGGGAATACGTTGAATATTTAAAGCAGACCTTGAGGATCAATTTGAAGTTGACCTTGTGGTTAATACCAAAAACGGTTTAGAACTGGTTGAATCAAAATATGAGTTGGGTTTGGATAAAGAGAAGGCTGAAGGACGTCTTATATCAGTAGCTAAACAGCTAAAAATTAAGCAAGTTAAGTTAATAACAAAAGAAATAGAAGAGGGGTATATGAAAGACGGTATATCCCTAAATTATATCCCGTTGTGGAAGCTGCTTATGTCAGTTTAATATCAAACTGTGCAAACAAGAAGGATCGAACTTGACAAATCGTAAGGTTTGTCATAATATATAATCATGTTAAATACTAATACCGTTTCCATTGATGAACTCCGATCTAATTTGGCTGATATTGTGAACCGTGTGACTTATGCCAAAGAAAGGGTTGTTGTTAAAAAGCATAATCGCGATGTGGCTTTGATTATTAGCCTGGATGAGTATGAGAAAATTATGGATCCTACTAAAAGGTTGAGCAAGGACGAGTGGGATAAACATGCCAAACGATTGGATAGTATTAGAAGTAAAATCCCCCCTTATGATCCTGATGAGTTAGACAGAGTAATTGATGAGGAGATTGAGGCATATAGAGCAGAGAAGAGAGCCAGTAGTGAATGATCAGAGCAGTATTGGATACCAATGTACTGATTGCTGCGGTTATTAATGTTAAGTCCTCAGTTACCCAAGAGATTTATCAAAAATTCCTTACCTTACATTTTATATTGATCATCTCCCCGGAGGTTTTAGAAGAGGTAGAAGATTTAATCAACAGAGAAAGGATAGTTAAAAGACATAAACGGACTATCAATGAACGAGAGATGATTATGAGCGAGCTAGCTTCTTTAAGTTATATTGTATCTGGTATAACTCAAGTTGAAGTAGTAAGAGATCCGGATGACAATAAAATTATTTCAGCAGCTTATGAAGGTAAAGCTGATTATATTGTTAGCAGAGATAGAGATTTACTTGATTTAAAAGAAGACTCGGGAATTAAAATAGTTACTCCAGAAGAGTTTATGGGGATCCTTAGGGCAAAGAAATAGTCTGAGGTCTACAAAATTAACCTCAATTCCGTTAGGATTTTATCATTATTATATCAAGCGCTTCGTAACGCTTCAGTGTGAAAATGAAAATTGAAAATTATCTAAATATGGCACAAACTGTTGACAGACAGCTTTAAATAGTTTACAATGTAAAAAGTTAGAAATTTAAACTATGAAACAGGTTTTATCAGATCAATCACAGGAAGAATATTTAAGAATCCTTGGTAAGGGTATGATTACCATCCCAAAAGAGTGGAGGGATGAGCTTGGTTTAAAGGAAGGCGGGATAGTCAAGGCACGAAGAACTGGAAATAAAATGATTATTGAATCAGAACCGGAACCCCTGCCATATAGGATTCTTAGTGATGAAGAAATCGAAGACTGGCTAAAAGAGGATAAAATTCCTGTTTCTCTTATCCGAAAAGCTGAGAAAAAAATAAGGGTTTATAGCATGGGTGAAGTTAAAGATGATTTACGGAGAGCGCAGATTTATGACAATATCTGATCCCTTGCTTTTTGATACCAATGTTTTAGTATACGCTCATAATCAAGATAGCCCTTTTCATAAGAAATGTTTGGCATTAGTTACTGCAGTAACTGAAGGGCGGTTTAAGGGAATTTTGACTCAACAAAATCTTTTGGAATTTTATTCAATAATTACGGATAAAAGAAGGATCACTAAACCACTTGCTCCTCTTGAAGCTCAAGGACTCCTTGAGGAGTATCTAAAGTCATTCTTTAGAATTATTATCCCTAAGCATATGACTATTCAAATATTCTCTATGCTCTCCCGAAAAAATAAGATTAAAAATGGACAAATTTTTGATACTTATTTAGTTGCGACTATGCTTTCCCATAAGATCAAAAATATAGTTACAATTAATACCAAAGACTTCAAGTTATATAACGAGATTAAAACGTGGGATGTTTCAGATTTATAATTTTCCCCTCATTCCCGTCAGTATTTCATCATAATTAAATCAAGCACTGAGCGAAGTCGAAGTGTTTTTTAAGTTTTCAGATTTAAGTTGAAAATTAATTCATTGAAAATTGAATGTAAATTGAAAATTAATTGTAATGGGGTATTGACTGCAGAACCGGATTATGAGATAATTGCGCTATCTATACAATTAGCGCAGTTTAGATAATAAGGAGATAATTATGAATATTCAAGGAGTAATTGATAAAAAAGTAGGAGCATTTGAGGCCAGACGCAGTTTTGGCCAAATCCTCAAA
>CAYSNN010000071.1:4476-5117 GCA_964432475.1 uncultured Gammaproteobacteria bacterium | reverse complement strand
CCCCTTGGCCTGATTCTTCAAGACTTGTGATAGTAAGTTCTTTCCCAACTCCCACTGCTTCAGAACCAAATCTGTATGGGATAAATTTAAGATAGGGTTTGATCCACTTTGCTAATCTTGTGACTTATTTATCCGTTTGTTAAAATTCCTATCAGTTAATTTTCAAGTACCAATTTAACAATTTTCAATCAAATCTAAATGTATTAATTTTCAATGTTTGAACATTGAGTCATTGAAAATTCATTGAAAATTAAAAATTAAAAATTGAAAATTCTAAATTATGTTTAGTTTTTCCAAAAGAGTAGGTATAGATTTAGGCACGGCTAATAGTTTAGTTTATTTAGCCGGTCAAGGTATCGTTTTAAATGAACCCACAGTAGTGGCTGTAACCACAGACGACCATAGGGTTTTGGCAGTTGGTAATGAAGCGAAAGAAATGTTAGGCCGAACTCCCGGCAATATTTTGGCGTCAAGGCCAATGAGAGACGGAGTGATCGCTGACTACGTTATTACTGAAGCCATGATCCGTTATTTTTTGGACAAAGTTTGCGGTTCCAGCAGGCTTTTTAAGCCGGAAGTAATGGTTAGTGCACCAGCCGGAGTCACTTCAGTAGAAAAAAGAGCAATCTTGGATGCAACTT
>CAYSNN010000071.1:0-4459 GCA_964432475.1 uncultured Gammaproteobacteria bacterium | reverse complement strand
CCGCAATCGGGGCTAAAATCCCCATTGCCAATCCTTCAGGTAATATGATTGTGGATATTGGCGGAGGGACCACTGAGGCAGCGGTGATCTGCCTTGGGGGAGTAGTGGTACATAATTCAGTTAGGGTTGGAGGTAATAAGATTGATGAGGCAATCCAAGCATTTGTGAGAAAAAAACATAACTTAATCATTGGAGAGAGAATGGCAGAAGATGTTAAGATCAAAATAGGCTCTGCTACTAAGTTAAAGCCGAATGAGATACAAAAGACTGAGGTAAGAGGCAGAGACGCTTTTTCCGGCTTGCCCAGAACTGTTGAGATTACCTCAGATGAGGTGACTGAGGCCGTAGGGGATGTGACCCAGAAAATTGTTAATGCCGCCAAAGGAGTATTAGAGCAGGTTCCTCCTGAGCTTGCCTCAGACATTATTGATAAAGGGATTGTGATGAGCGGAGGAACATCTCTTCTTAGAAATCTGGATAAACTTTTAACTGATTCTTTAGGTGTACCTGTAGCATTGGCGGAAAATCCGCTTCTTTGTGTGGCATTGGGGACAGGAATGGCCCTGGAAAACCTGGATCTGTACAAGCGCAGCGTATCTAAGAGATAATCATTTTATGGTTATCGGATTTGATGGCTCCAGAGCTTTTACAGATAAAAGAACCGGCACAGAAAATTACTCTTACCAACTGCTTAAAACTTTATCAGAGATAGATCAGAAAAACTCCTACATAGTGTATTTACGTTCAAAAGGGGACGCCTTACGGGACTTACGAGGTTGGCCTAAGAGCTTTAATTTTAAGGTTATTAATTGGTCAAGGTTGTGGACGCAAGGGGGCTTGGCTATGCAGACTTTTAAAGATAAGCTTGATGTATTGTTTGTTCCGGCTCACACTTTACCCCTTATTAGAAGACCCGGTTTAAAAACTGTAGTTACTGTTCATGACTTAGGTTCAGAGTATCTGCCTTTCATGCATCAGCTAAAACAAAGACTGTATTTAGGTTTGATGCAAAAATATCAGCTAAAAACTGCTACTAGATTAATTGCTGTTTCAAAAGCAACTAAAGATGATTTGATTAAAAAAGTGGGAATCGATTCTAAAAAAGTAGAGGTAGTTTATGAGGGATACAACGAAGATATATTTAAACCAATCTCAACTGATATATTAGTTGATAGTTTGAGATACTACAACCTACAACCTAAAACCTATTATCTCTTTGTAGGTACTGTTCAGCCAAGAAAAAATCTCGAGCGTTTAATACTAGCTTTCAGTCAACTGAAGACTGATGACTTGAAACTTGTTATAGCAGGTACCAAAGGGTGGTTGTCTGATGGAATATATGCACTGCCAAAAGAATTAGGGATTGAAGATAGGGTTAAATTCTTAGGCTATGTGCCGGATCAGGATATGGCTGCTTTGTACTCCGGGGCAATTGCTTTGACTTTTCCTTCTCTTTTTGAAGGGTTTGGTTTGCCGATTTTGGAAGCACAAGCTTGTGGTTGTCCGGTGATAACCTCAAATATTTCTTCCATGCCTGAGATAGCAGGAAAGGGAGCAGTGTATGTAAACCCTAACTCTGTTGATGATATAGTAGAAGGTATGGAAAGGGTGAGGCGTGAAGTGTTGAGGGTAAAGCTAATAAAAGCAGGATTTGAAAATATAAAAATATTTAGTTGGGAAAAGTGCGCAGCTCAAACACTGAAAGTATTTGAAAATTTATGAAGGTAAACGTTCTTGGTGTCAAGATTAATGATGTAAATATGGATCAGGCTATAGAGACTGTAGAGGGTTGGTTAAATGGTACTGGTAAGCACTACGTTGTCACTCCAAATCCTGAGATGCTAATTTCTGCTCAAAAAGATAGTGTATTTAAAAAGATATTAAAGATGGCGGATTTATCTATTCCTGATGGCGTGGGACTGAAACTCTCTGGAAAGGTAAAAAATACTGTTTATGGTACTGATTTAATGGAAAGACTGGTTGCCCTATCAGCAGAAAATGGCTTTACAGTAGGCCTTTTAGGGGGTCAAAAAGGAGTAGCAGAAAAGTGTGCCGAGTGCTTAAAGAAAGAATACCCTGGATTGAAGATAGCTTTCGCAGAGAGTGGCGGGGAGGTTAATAAAAGCGGTAAGTTACTTAGGTCACTTGAGTCGCTTAAGTCACTTAATGCAGACATTCTTTTTATAGCTTTTGGGCATGGTAAACAGGAAAAATGGATAGCTGAAAATTTAGGAAAAATACCGGTCAAGGTGGCCATGGGAGTAGGAGGGGCATTTGATTACCTTTCAGGAAATGTCCCCCGGGCACCTAAGATTATCAGAAAGATAGGATTCGAATGGCTATTTAGATTGGCAGTTCAGCCTTGGAGAATCAAAAGACAGTTTGTGCTACTCAAATATCTTTGGCTATTGACTAAGAATAAGTAAGTTGTGTTAAGCTGAAGTAAATTATGGTAATCACAAAATCAGATAAAGATTTAAGGCAAGTTCTTATGATGGGGGATAAAGCCAATGTAAAAAGCCCCTATTATTTAATTCAAGATGAGGAGCAGCAGATCTTTGTAGTTTCCCCGGGACGAAACGGCACTGAATTTAATAAAATAGTTGGTTATTTTAACAACTTTCCCGGAATGCAGACTTATCAGTGTTTATATGGCCAGGGGATACTGCTTATGCAAAGGAATGATTTAGAGGGTGAGGCAAAGGAGTTTAAAATAGTCAGTTTAAACCCCGGTAAACAAGTTTTAGTGCCTGCAGGATGGGGAATGTGCCTTGCTAATACCGGTCAAAGCTTCCTGGTAGTGTTAAGACATAATTTGCTGGATGAAAAATTTATAGATTCAAAGCCTATTTTAGAAAAACAAGGCTTTGCATATTATATTGTTGAGAAAAAAGGAGAGATTAGTTTTGAGCAAAACCCCAATTACCGCTTACATCCTCAGATAATCATGGAACAATAGTATATAGCTTTGGGACAACATAATAATAGTCAATTAGCAGATGCTGTTACTTAAGTGCTAATATGAGGATGAAGATGATTCAGTTGAAGTTGTTTTCTGCGTAATTCCTAACAGCCATAGTACAGCTTCTTTTTTGTAGCGTCTATCACCTCTGGAGTTTATTCTTATTGCCGGTAGCTTACCTCTTTTACCCCATCTTTTAATAGTCAAAGGAGAAACTCGGAGTACTTCTGCTACTTCGCGGACTGTGAGTAAATCCGGGAGATTTTCAAGTGATAACTTATCTGCCATTCTAAGTCATTGTATATCATAAGCAAACAGAAGATGTCAAGAGTTCGATTTAAATGAGGGTTATTAAAAAACCGTCACTCTTTTTAGGAAATGGCGGTTTTTAATTGATTGACTACTAAACTCACTCTTACTGTAATTCTACTGTTGCACCTGCGGCTGTTAATTTGGTCTTTGCTTCTTCAGCTGTAGCCTTGTTAACACCTTCCAAAACCGGTTTTGGGGCTGCTTCTACCAAATCTTTAGCTTCTTTCAAACCTAAAGTTGGAACAAGCTCTCTAACTGCTTTAATTGCACCAATTTTGTTGGCTCCGGCGCTTGCTAAGATTACATTGAATGTAGTCTTTTCTTCTACAGGTTCGCCAGCTGCGGGTGCAGCACCTGCTGCAGCTACTGCGACTGGGGCTGATGCGGAAACACCGAATCTGTCTTCCAAAGCGTGAACTAAATCAGCCAGTTCTAGAACAGATAATTTTTCGATTTGTTCGATAATTTTTTCTAGATTAGCTGATACTGCTTTAGAAGCAGGTTTTGTTTCTTCAGTTTTGACTTCTTCTGCTGGAGCTTCGGTTTTTTCTTCTGGAGAAGCTTCAACCGGAGTCTCCTGAGCTTGAGTTTCAGCTGGAGTTTCTTCAGAAGCGGTTTGCTCTTGAGTCTGTTGATCTTGTGCTTGATCGTCTGCCATATTTTAAACACCTCCCTTCTTTTTTTGTATTTCGGATAATGCGTATACTAAATTACGTAAATTACCCTGCAACACTCCCACAATTCCTTGTAATGGTGCTACTAATACCCCGACTGTTTGGCCCCGCAGCTCATCTTTGGTGGGAAGGGTAGAAAGTTGGATAACTTTTGCTTCATTTAATAAATTAGTGCCTAAAAATCCCCCCTTTACTTTTCCCAGAGAAAAGTCTTTAAATGCTTTGACAAGCAGCTTTATGGGTGAGATTTCATCATCATAGGCAAAAAGGGTGGCGGTAGGACCAGTATAGGCGGTAGGTTGTAGGTTGTAGGTTGTAGGTAAGGCACGCTTAAGCAAAGTGTTTTTAGTGATATTAAATTCGGCGTTTTGTTCACGAAGTTTATTTCTTAAATCAGAAAGTTGGCTCATGGTCAAGCCTTTGTAGTCTGCAAAAACCAAGGCTTTAGCTTTTGTAAGCTTTTCTTGTAATTTTGTAACTGATTCGATCTTTTGTGCTCGTGTTTTTGGCA
>CAYSNN010000070.1:0-5137 GCA_964432475.1 uncultured Gammaproteobacteria bacterium | reverse complement strand
TTGCCAGGGTTTGCTCTCTGGTAGGCTTGGTAGGAGCCTCTAAATACCATTTGATCGCATCATGAACAGTACTTCCTAAAGTTAAAAAAGGCGAGATGATTTGCAATTTATAACCTTTTTGGGGATCTCTATAAACGTGTTTTAAATAAAATGCGCGGGGACATTTGATAAAATCAGAAAGAGAAGTATAAGAGACAAAAATAGCATCTTTGATGAAATCTTTTCCGGAAGGCGGTATCACACAATAAGCATGCCCACAAATTTGATTTGAATTCAAGATACATTCATGTAAACTGAACGTATCGACCAGTCCCTAACATTAAATCTGTGGCAAACTTAGTAAGTTATCGCGTGAAGCGTAGTTTGCGTAAGTCTCTAAAAATAGCGTACCATCTGTACACCAACAGGGGTTCCGTCATTTTTTACTCCGATAAAAATCCTGCCTCCTTTCGTATTAGCGAAAGAGCAAACTGATTTGGCAATGTCTTTGTTTAAAGCCTCCTTAAATTCTACAGTTGTAGATTCACCTGTCTTTAAAATCTGTAGTAATTCAACAATTTCCATTCGCTTTACAATATAGTTTTAGAGATATCTTGTCAAGTCCAAGATTGTCAAGTATGCTTGTCAAGCATAGAGACCTTTTATATTTTTACCAAGCGGCAAAGTAAAGAAAAATGTGGAGCCCTGATCCTTTTTACTCTCCACCCAAATTTCACCACCAAGGCGCTCCACAATCCCTTTTGAAATAAACAACCCTAACCCTAAACCCTCAAACCGGTTTCTGTTTAACCCCCGGACCTGAAAAAACCGGTCAAATATTTTATCCTGCTCGTCTTTTGAAATTCCAATGCCAAAATCCTGCACGCTGATAAAAAGCCTGTCTTCTTTAACCTCACAACGAATGACAATCTTTTTAGCGTTGGGTGAATATTTAGCAGCATTGGTAATGAGATTAATCAGCACCTGTCTTAATCTCTCTTTGTCAGCTGCTATATTTTGATGCATGGGATAAGTTTTAAGCTGATGATTGGGTAATGTCCCCTGCAGACTAATACATTCCTCTTCAATTAAATCGTATATATCAAATTTTTGCTTTTTAAGCACCAATTTTCCCACCTGGATTTTATTTACATCCAAAAGCTCATGTATATAATCCTGGAGAATATTTACTTGTTTATTCATCCGGTCAGTCAGCTCCAATAAGTCATCAGAAGAGTACTTACCCCTGAGCAGCTTTTGGATTAGCTGTCCGTAAACTTTAATGCTTGATAAAGGTGTTTTTAATTCATGAGAGGCAATGCTGATAAATTCATCTTTTCTCAAATCAAGCTCCTTTAAATTGGTAATATCAATACAGGTGCCGACCCATTCTTTGATAGTTTTATTTTTCCCCATTACCGGAATACCCCGGGCCAAAAAGTATTTGTAAACACCGTCAAATCTTTTGATACGGTATTCAGCTTCATAGTTGGTTTTGAGTTTAACTGCCTTTTTCCATACTTTCACAGTATGTTCCAAATCTGCCGGATGAAGCGCTTTTGACCAACCCCAGCCCTTAATCTCATCAATGCTTTGTCCTGTAAACTGTCTCCACGAAAGAATATCCTCTACCACCTCCCCTGCCTCGTTGGTGGTCCAGCCAAGCTGGCCTGTGACATCAATAAAAGAGCTGAAGCGCTGCTTGCTTTGATGAAGCGATGCTTCGATTCTTTTATGAACGGCACTTTCAATGTTTTCCCACCTGCCCCTTCTTTTAATCAAAGCAAACTCGTGATTTGAAACTACATCGATAACCTCGTTGGAGGCACATTTAATAAGAGAGTAGGTACAAAGCACCACCAGTTTGTATTTATCAATCACGGTATTAATTTGCGCTTCATAGCTGGCAAAATCATTCCAGTCTTTTTTGCTGTCTATCCAAAAAGGATTACCGCTGACTCTGGCACCGGAAAAGCCTTTTTTTAAAGCCATGTCGTGCTTTTTAACCCAATCTTTTAACACACGCTGCATTTCAAAGACACCACCCTTTAAATACCATTCTGTATGGGGAAATATTTCAATCTGGCCCTTTTTTAAATATTTTGAAAATCCTGGGATTTGAGAGTGCATGGCATCCAAAGCTTCTTTAGTATTTAAAAATTCGGAAGTAACCCAAACACAAAGTTCGTTACTCTCAAGCCCTGCTTTAAAATAAGGGATTAAAACATCCAGCAGATCTTTTTTTGTTTGGTAAAACTGGCAAAAATGCGTCCCCCAGGGAACTGAGCCAACAACTTCTAAACCGGTTTTCCGCAAATTATTTTCAACTTTCATTTAAACGCCTATACAATAGTCCTATATATTACAAAAATCAACTACAATTATTTACCTGTTATACTTAATTTATGGCATATTTTTTACTCTTTTTGCTGGAAACAGCAGCACTATTTTTTATTTCAAAAAGGCTAATAAATTCTTTGGCTCAAGTTTTATATAGAATTTTTAAAAGCCACAAGGCAGTTGTAAGCGCTTTAGCTATACTTTTTTTACCGGGAACAATAATTCATGAACTGGCCCACCTTTTAACGGCAGGAATAATGCTGGTACCGGTTGGAGAAATAACAGTTGTACCGGAATTTGAAGAAAAAGGAGTGAGGCTGGGCAGTGTGCAAATCGGACACTCAGACCCTTTCAGGAAAACATTTATCGGTGTGGCACCGGTTTTAGCGGGGATTGGGTCTATTTTAGGTATTTTGTATTTTGCTCAGGTTGACAAATACGTACTTTGGCAAAATATATTAGCTTTGTATTTAGTATTTGCAATCGGCAACACTATGTTTTCTTCCAAAAAAGATTTGGAAGGCAGTATAGGTTTTTTAGTGGCTATTTTAGGGGTAACTGTAACTGCTTTACTTGCCTTCTATTTTTTAAACCCCAATCTTTTACAGCAAATCCGGTTTTTCTTAACTGATTTTAGCTGGGGGCCGGTTGTTAACTTTTTTAAAACAAGCTCAATTTATCTGCTTGTTCCTTTGGGCCTGGATTTAATTATCATTTTGTTTACAGCTCCTTTAGTGAAAAGGCATTAAACTCATTGAAATTTCAGCGAAAGAGTGACTTTGTCTTCCTCCCTGCCGTCTCTTGGAGAACCCTGGAAAGCCTCCAGAGTAAGGGGGTCACCCGGCTTTAAATCACCCAGATTATTGGTCAAATTTATAAGATAAGTAAACTCTCCGTATCTTCCTACATCCGGCGCATTAGAAGTAAGCGGCATATTCACATAGATATTTCCGTTTCTTGCATTTACAACTCTTAATGTAAACCTATTTTCAAACACTCTGGCAATACCCCTTAGTTCAAAACTGGCTCCCACTACTTCGTTTGGGGCAGGAGAAAAAATCACAATATTGGGAGATTTTATGACTATGACTTCAGTTGCCTGAACCGTTTCATCAATGGTAGTCCCCAACACTCTGACTGTAAAACCTTTACTGAGTTCCACATTTGACTGCTTAGCCTGATCGATAATTTTAGTATTAGCGTTTACTTCCACATTGACTGCTGACCTGCCATCCCGCGGCAGGACCTTTAGAAAAGTGCTGTTAGGCAGAGAGCTATGACCTTTATCGATAACAGTGCCTTCCAAAAAAAGGTCTGAAGTGGCAGGAGACGGAGTAGCTGTGGTAATTGCGGAAAAAGACACCGGTGAAGGAGAAGGGGTTGGGGCAGTAAATAAAGATCTGAAGACTAACATATAAGCTAACCAGCCCAGTAAAATTACAAACAGAATCCCACCAATTATTATAAGAGCTACTCTGTCCATGTAATAAATACTATCAAGCTTAAGATAAGGATTGGTAAAGAAAAGATGTGTTAAATGTAAGAGAATTTATGCAGTTTTTACCTAATTATTATACTTTTTTTACCTTGTTCATATCTCTAACTTTTAGCATTAATCGGTGAACATAGAAGCAGGGATAGATTTAGCAGCAGCTGTAAAGAGATGTCCTAATTTCCAAAAAGGCCCTGAAGGCTGTTGTGGGGCAGCATACTTACCGAGATTTTTGCAAGTAAGCCAAAACTGTATTCCTATTGAATTATTAAACGGCAGCACAATACGTTTGGAATGTTATCAGACGACAGCACTGAAATTTGACAGGGAATTGGGGATATGGATAGGTGTGCATACACGCTCTCCCGGGGTAAATATGCTTAAAACAGCACCTTTTGGAATCACACCAGGCAGCCTTCTGCGTTTATCTCAAATTGATAGCCGTGTTACTTTCGGAGAAGTTTTCCCTACCTGTCCTTTACGTTTTATGAGCGAAGGGGAAAACTAGCAGAAGACTTTGCACAAAAGTGCACAAAAGGCGTCCCCTTTTGAAGCTAATTTAATAAATCCTGCGGTTTTTTTGTGGTGACTTCTGAAATTTTACCTAATTCTTCATCAAAGCTGATTAGAGTAGCATCTTTGGGCAGTTGCGAGGCAATTAGACAATCTGTGAATTTGATTCTATATCTTTTATAAAACTCTAAAGCTTTTTTGGTATTAGTTTTCTCAATTATGGTTAAATTGCGGATATCTGATATTGCATCCATAATTTTTAGTACTTCCTCAAACGGTATTTTATAAACTCCTTTTAAAACATAACTTGATTCTAAAAATACTATAGAGGAAGTATAAGCCTGGAATTGACCAGTTTCTATAGCAGAGATCAGATTTTGACATTGCTCAAACTGGCTTGGAACATCTTTTAAGAAAACCCTTAGTAAAATATTGGTATCTAAAAAGATCTTCATGCTTTAGAGTAATCAATATAGTCTCTGATTTTATCAAGGTTAATATTTTTTCCTTTAGCATATTTTTCATACTTTCCAGCCAGCTCAAGGATCTTGCTCTTGGTTGGGGTAATGATTATTTTATTTCCTTCTACTTTAATTTCTGCTTTGCCTGGTTTTTCTAAGTTTAAAGCTTTCCTTGCAGCCTTGGGAATATGAATTTGCCATTTACTTGTAATTGATATTGTTGTCTGCATAACAAGAATAAGTTTATAACAATACAAAGAATTTGTCAAATATTCTTTTGAGAGTGGGGATCTGTTCCCTACTGGGTCAACTGTTTTAATATTTGCTCTGCATGATTGACATGAAGATAGTG
>CAYSNN010000069.1:0-5209 GCA_964432475.1 uncultured Gammaproteobacteria bacterium | reverse complement strand
TCCTAAATATCCCTTTAAGATATCGACCTGGAAAGTTTTCACCTCTTTACCCTCTGCTCCTGTACCTCCTTCACCAAAATTCAAAACCGGTCCCCTTGATTCTGTGGAATAAGAGAATGACAAGTAGTATTCCTTATCATAATCTACCATCTCCTCTACCAAAACCTTCTCCACTTTTTCTCCATTTATTGTTTTGTGAAATAATTCTTTAATCTTTAATCTTAAATCATTAATCTTTGTTTTTTTGATAATTCCCCCTGATTCAGCTCTTTTGCCTGATAAAACCTGGGCTTTTAAAACACAGGGTCCCTGAGTAGTAATGTCTTCATTTGCGGAAGTTACCAATTGTGACTGAGGAACATCTATCCCGCAATTTTTAAAAAGTTGCTTGCCTTCAAATTCGTAAAGAAGCATGTGATAATCTTACCAGAATAGAAGTCTTTATCAACTATCCAATGACATTCTATTCTTTTTATATAACTGCTCATGTGTTCCTAATTCAATAAAATAGGCAACAATTTCCCCTCCTTCAGTCTTCTCTTCATAAATTGCCCTCCAATCTGCAGTTACATCTATACTTCTGTATCCAATCCACTCTCTTTCTAGTTCATGATTGTTAAGCTGTAAATCATTTGGATTACTTTTGAAGATTCGCAGGAGGTCATCAATCCTATGTCGAATTCTCACATCTGCTTTACGGTATTGTTTGCGGAACCTGGGACTAAACCCTATCTCCATTTTGATACTTTGCTTTGGGATCGTTTAGCCAAGCAATTGCATCTTCGGCATTATCAAAAGTAGGAGAAACCCTGCCCGCTTTCCAGTCTTTCTCTGCTTGAATTAGCGCCTTTTTAGTCCGTTCATTAGGTATCTCATCTTGTGTACTAAAAGTAATGGTTTCTGTGGTAATAAAATGTTTCAGGTATCTATTGATAACGCTTGTTAAACTTAACCCCATTTTTTCAGCGGTTTTTTGCGCTTTGGCTTTGACTTGCGGATCTATTTTAATAAGGATTGATGCCGTATTCATATATACATATGATATAACTTTTATATATTTTGTCAAGCCACTAAAATTTTTTTAAAAAATGCTGCTTGCCCTAAAAGGGTGGTAGTGACATAATGTCGCTTCCTAATATGTAAACTAACGAAAGGAGGTGATTTTATGGAAAGAGACATTAATCCAGAAGCTAGTCAAATAGTCCATGGTAGAAAACCAGATAGTTTTGAAGATCCAAGATTTCCAAAGGTGGTGGGTAGAACTAGACCAACTGATCCGGTTCTGCGGACACTTGAGGAAATGACCATGGCCGAACCTGGACGAATTGTAGTAAAGGGATAAGAAGAAAGTAGTCTGATCCCAAGGCCAGATTAACCCGCCTGAGGTAAAAACTTGGGCGGGTTAAATTTACTTAATTTTCTCCCTGAATTGGTCATAACTGGTTAAAGCAGGAGCATGATCTGTAACTTCCAGTTCTTGCTTTACCAACACCTTTTTATTGTCCTCAACATCTCCGTACAAAACCACTCCGGGACCTACTAAGGAATTTTTACCAATTCGTGCTCCAGGCATAGTAGAAGCATTTACACCTACTCTTGATCCTTTTCCAGCAATCAAACCTAACTTGTGATGTCCGGTATCAATTTTTTCTCCGCCGGCTGGCGGACCCACTCTGATGGTGTGATCATCCAGCCTTAAATTAGCCAGTACTGCCCCTGACCCCATCCCAAAATCCCCTTCTATTACACTATCTCCTATATAATTTGTGTGAAACCAGGAATTTGAACCAATATAGGACCTCGTGATATCTGAATTAAATCCTGTAACACACCCCTCTTCTAAATCAGATTCTCTAACCATAGAGTTGTTGCCCACAATAACATTTTTACCAATGTAACAAGGCCCTTTAATGACTGCCCCTTCAAAGATTTTAGCTCCCTCTTCAATAACAACTTTACCTGTAATAATGGCTTTTTCAGACACAGTTGCGCTTGGAGAAATTTGTTGCTCAAAACCTAATAGAAAGTGCTCCAGGATATCTAAAATCTGCCAGGGATATTTTAAGGGGATCCAAACTCCCTCATATTTAACAAACTTAATATCCACTCCATCTGAAATCATTTTATCTAGGGCTACTTCATATCTATCATCTTTGTCGGAAACTATCTTTTCCAAATACTCAATCAATCTTTTCCCGTCTCTGAAGTAATCAATTACCAGCTTAACCATATCCGAAGGTTCATTGCCCTCCCCTGGTTTTTCTACTATCCCCTGTACACTGTTACCTGTAACCTTCAAGTATCCTCCCGGAAAATATTTATCAACCTTCAGTCCAGCTATTACCACATCTGCTTTAATCTCCAAAACAGCCTCAAACACCCCGGCATCCAAAACATCCTCTGCATTAACCACTAATATCTCACCCTCTAAAAGTTCTTTTGCTGAAAGTATTGCATCTGCCATGCCTTTTGGTTCAGACTGTAGTGCTATTGTGCCTGCTAAATTTAACTCCTCTTTAATTTTTGATATTTGATCTTTGATATTTGGGTTAGAGACTATGATGACTTCAGAAGGATTTAAAGCATCCTTAATTTTCTTGAGGTTATGATACAAAAGCGGCTTACCCAAAAAAGGAATCAAGCATTTATCGGTTTGTATGGGCCACATCCTCTTCCCTTCCCCACCAGCTAGTACAATTATTTTCATAGTTTAATGATACCCTAAAAGTACCAGGGGTGGGATTTGAACCCACGGCCGCAGGGATATGAATCCTGTGCTCTACCACTGAGCTACCCTGGCATAAGGGAATTTTACCATAAGCACGAACCTAATGCTTGACTGTAAGAAGCTGCTGGACTACGCTAAGAATTGTATGTTTTTGAATGAAGAAGTCATAGAAAAAATAGCCGGTGCACCAGCTGCTGTTTTAGATAGAACTATTGATACTTCAAGGCTGCTTAGCCAAACCATAGTTTCCAGGAAAAACTTTGGTCACGCTAAGGCCTATTGGAAATCTTTAGGTCCGGGGCTCACAACCGGGGCTGCTGATGATGACCCGTCCGGCATTACCACCTATTCTCAAGCCGGTGCTCAATACGGCTTTAATCTGCTTTGGCTCTCAGCCTTTACGTTTCCCCTGATGGCAATTGTTCAGGAGATGTGTGCCAGGATTGGCTTGGTAACAGGCCGGGGATTGGCTGCCAATATCAGGCAATATTACCCAAAATGGGTGCTTTTGACTGCTACCTTTTTGCTGTTTTTTGCAAACACATTAAACATCGGGGCAGACTTAGGAGCAATGGCCAAGGCTACTCAACTGCTATTACCCAACCTCAGCTTTTCTTCTCTTATTTTAGGCTTTACCATCCTTTCTTTGGCTTTACAGATTTTTACCACTTATGAAAAATATGCCAAATATTTAAAGTGGCTGGCCTTGGTACTTTTATCTTATGTTTTCTCTGCTTTAAGCGTAAACTTAGACTGGGGTGAAGTCTTGCAAAAAGCTGTTATTCCTACAATCGTCTTTTCCCGGGAGCAAGTTTTTTTAATAACAGCAGTTTTGGGTACCACTATCTCACCTTACTTATTTTTTTGGCAAACTTCTCAAGAAGTTGAAGAACAGATTTTAGAAGGAAAAACCACCTTAAAGCTTCGACAGGAAGAGACTACCCCTAAAGAGGTTAGAAATATGCGCAGCGATGTCTGGTCAGGCATGTTTTTATCAAACTTAGTGATGTTTTTTATTATTGCCGCTGCAGCTGCCACTCTGTTTACTCATGGAATTACTAACATCACCTCAGCTGCAGAAGCTGCAGCAGCTTTAAAGCCTCTGGCCGGAGACCAAGCTTACCTACTTTTTGCCTTAGGGGTAATCGGGACAGGATTGCTTGCTGTACCAATACTGGCCGGCTCTGCCTCTTATGCCCTATCAGAAAGCTTTGGCTGGAAATTTGGCCTTTATAGAAAGTTAAAAGAGGCTAACGCTTTTTATGGAGTAATTATTATCTCAACAGGCATAGGCTTACTGATAAACTTTATTGGGCTTGATCCGGTTAAAGCCTTAATTTATTCTGCTGTTTTAAACGGGCTGATTGCTCCGGTTATTTTAATACTAATCGTTTTAATGAGCAGCAATAGTAAAATTATGGGCAGATGGGTTAATAATAAACTAGTCATGACTTTAGGCTGGCTTATCACAGGAGTAATGACCCTGGCAGGAGTTGCCACCATAATTTCCCTGTTTATAAGCTAATTTACAATATTAACGTTGACTTATCTTTCCATCGAAGCTACAATACACAATGTTCTTTTAAATATCGCGGGGAAGTGTAACGGCTGCACACAAGGCTCATAATCTTGAGGCAGTGGGTTCGATTCCCACCCCCGCAACTCGTCTTTCGCTGAAGCTACAGACGATTTGTCGTCTAAAGCTGAAGCTACAGACGATTTGTCGTCTAAAGTTGAAGCTACAGACGATTTGTCGTCTAAAGTTGAAGCTACAGACGATTATGTTTTATACCTATATTCTAAAAAGTTCAAAATCAAATATCTTCTACTACGGTTACTCAGCTGATTTAAAAACTAGGTTTCAAGAACATAACAATGGCAAATCCAAATTCACCAAGGCTCACCTACCTTGGGAACTAGTATTTTATGCAGCATTCCCTACAGAACAACAAGCTAAAGATTTTGAACTTTATTTAAAAAGCGGCTCAGGGAAAGCATTTGCCTACAAAAGATTAGTTAAGGTAGCTTCAAGCAAAGACGTTTTGAGAAAATAGTAGTCCGAAGTCTTTACGAAGGACTACCCCCGCAACACAGTTAGTTTAGATTGTCTGAATAGACTAAACAAATAATTGTTTACCTGATTTTTAAATGGTATAATGATTCCATGTTAAAGTTAAAATCCCAAAAAGTTTCAGAATATGAATTACCTATTAAAATTGATCCTCAAAAAGGAGGAGGTTTTGTAGTCACCTCCCCAATGTGGCAGGATTGCTATGCTCAAGGTGATAGTGTGGATGAAGCTATCTTAGAAATTACTGCTGTAGCTCAATCTTTAATTGAATTATACAAAGAAGAAGGTAAGCATATCCCTCTTAAATTACAAAAGAAGGTTGATAATCTCACCTCGGTTCCAGTTATAGTAGCTGCATGAAACCTCTAAGCTATCGGATAGTTATCAAAAAAGCACGCAAAGCAGGTTTT
>CAYSNN010000068.1:0-5304 GCA_964432475.1 uncultured Gammaproteobacteria bacterium | reverse complement strand
AGTTCAATATCGTTAGACTGTGGATATTCTATTCTTGTATCAATAACACTATGACCTTTTATTTTAAGAAAATCAATTAAAGGAAGGGGAATATTAACGTCTGCGAGAAATTTCATGGGCTACTGTATGGGAATTGGCAGTTTTTGCCACATCAAAAATATAACTTTTTGTTTTACCTACTAATCTAGAAGCATATTCAATAGCAGCTAGTATATGCTCTTTTCTTAAAATAGGATAGTCTTTTAGTATTTCATCAATTTTCATACCTGATGCCAAAAGCTCTAAAATTGATTCAACAGACATTCTAGTCCCTTTAATAATTGGTTTTCCACCCAATATATCTGGGTCTTGTGTTATCAGTTTATTCATAACAAAATGATATCATATTACAAAGCAAAAAAATAGGTTCTAATGTCATCTAGTCCAGAGGACATAAATCCTATAGTTGTTTTTGTGTCATTTTTCTGATATTCTTTTCTTCATGACTGAATCAGATATTTCTAAACCTAAGCTGCCTGCCGATTGGAATGAGCAACAGAAAACAGTACCCGTAGATACAAATCAGAGAACGGGTATTGCTTTTAAACTGCATCACGATCTTGTTGACTTGTTGACTTCAACAGGGGTTGTAATAATATCTTCAACATTTCGTGCTAAAACAGACGAGAGCATCCGTACTAAGCAAGAAAGAAGAGTATATAGAAGAATAGTTGATATATATGGTACAAGATTTATCTTAGCCGAGCCAGATATTGATTTAGCTGCTACAACAATAATTGGTCATTATTCTCCTTCAGAGATTACAGAGTTTCCTTATATAATCGACTATAGAGATTCAAAGAACAAACAGCAATGGACTAGCCCCAGTTATAAAGCAGTACATGTATATTTCCCATTTGGCGAGCAAGAGTTCTATCATATTGGAGAAGCACAATTATTAACACCCGATTGGATAAAGACTGCTAATCGTACCAGAAGATACTTTGAAAGAAGACAGCTTAGAGTTGACTCATCTAAGCATTGAACAAAGTCTTACAAGGATAAGCGTCTATAAAAACTTAAAAACTATCACATAAATACTACCTGATTTTTTGCACCTTCAATTTATTGATCTTGATCATCCTGTTGTAGAATTAGGAGATATCTCCATATACGTAATAGCGGATGGATATGTTAAGAGGAATGAAAAAGTTGCGATTCTAGCAAATGATCGTAAATTAAATGATAAATTCAAAGATAGTAAAAATATTATGGTGTTGGATTATAAGTCTAACTTATTAAATCAGCTCTAAATTGTTAAATATCTGTAAATATTCGCAAGTTCTTCAAAGAAAGAAAGATTAGGTAGAAAGATTAGGTATAATAGTATGACTCACGTTGATGTCTGTGTTGCAGATACAGTAACACACCCGTTGTTGTACACAACCTTAGTTGTGGCTAAGACATATGAAGGTGTTTCTACCCTTACTCTTTGCAGAAGGCCGCCTGCATTTACCGCTTGCGTTGTGATTGAACAACCGTCAGCTATAATTGTAAAAAATCCTTCCTGAGGACCGATTCTGGCTTTTGCGGAAAGCACCAGAGGGTCTTGCGGTGTTGTAGCAGGTTGGGCGAAAAATTCTTCGGTGAGAAACAATCTGGTGCTTGCCCCGTTCCGGACGGGGAATACTATGTGGCATGAACCTATGGGGTGGCATGGTGCTAAATCCTCTGCCAAGTCTTTTTTCAAACATGGGGTGAATTATACTACATTGTTCAAAAACACATACATTTGCTTTTAATTTCCTTTTTGAGTAACATCTAAGGCTGGAATTTATCCATATGATTGAAGGTCTAATAATTGCGCAAAATGATCATGCCAGTCCCGGTTCTAAGTCGGCTATAGCTCGTATAGCGGAAGCGCAGCATACAAAAGCAGTACCTTTAAGCAGAGATCTGAAATTTCCCAAAGATACCCAGGTTATTTTAGTAGATGGTGGTGACGGTTCAGACCACTGGGTGGTAAATGCGTGTACTGATCAAGGCATTAATCCTTTACTCTTAATTTACCCTGGCGGTTCAGAGGTCGGATTCCAAAAGTCAGTAGCTCATACAGGAAGCAGTGTTTCAGTAGATTCCCTATTAAATGGGGTTACCCTTTTGGATTTACAAAGAAAAGCACTGGAATTTGCCCCCGCGGTTGTTGATATGGGAAATGGTAGCAGCAGGACGGTTATCCACGCAGCCAGTGCCTGGTTAGTTGGCGAGCGGTATGCTATGTATTGCGAGGGGTTAAGAGCATCACTTAAGCATCCCATACTTGCTGGCCGTTTCAGAGCAGGGGTAGCCTCCGTATTAGCAACTTTACCCTATGCCCACCAGTTAAATTTTGCAGAAATGGAACCTGCTTTAAAACATGCACAAGTTGGCCCTTATTTTGGGAGAATTCTCTTATGTAAGGAACAGGATCTTAGATCAAACGAGATAGCCTTGGTAACATTGCAGGGTAAAAGCTGGCGGGAGGTGTTTATTAAGTTGAGTCTATTGGGTATATACGCACTATATAACAAACCGCCCCATAAATCTTTAGTGAGTGTAAAACCTGCCATCTCTCACTTTTTAGAACGTCATCCTAAGGTGGCAAATGCCAACCTTGATGGAGATCTTCACCCTTTACCCGCATTTCAAGAAAACCCCGGGCCTTTTGAAATTACCAGATCTGACAGGAGACTTCGCGTTTTGGCTGTGAGGCCGGGTTAATTCTGTTATAATTTTAAGTATGTCTTCCGGTTCCTGGAAAGCAAGAAAAGAATATTCAAGACTTTGGAAATTTAAGTTTCTGTCTAACCTCTCCTCTTTCATGCTCATTTTCGTCATAGGTTTTTTGCTGTTACTTTTTGGGTCAGTGATATTTTTTGCCACTCAAATTCCTTCTGCCTCCGATTTGACAAGCCGCACGATCGCTGCTTCAACCAAAATTTATGATAAAGACGGTGAACTTTTATATGATATTTACCAAAATCAAAACCGTACTCCCATAAAACTGATAGATGTTCCTTTATATGTCAGGCAGGCCACCATTGCAATTGAGGATAAAGATTTTTATAAACACTCAGGTTTTTCTATTATAGGCATCACCCGGTCGGTTTTCGATCTGGTAGTTCATAGAAAAATTGAAGGCGGAGGTTCCACTTTAACTCAGCAGTTGGTTAAAAACGCTTTACTTTCCGGTGAAAGAACGTTAACCAGAAAACTTAAGGAATTTATTTTAGCTATACAGGTTGAAAGAACTTATTCTAAGGATCAGATCTTAGAAATGTATCTAAATGAGATCCCTTATGGGGGAACAGCTTATGGAATTGAAGCTGCAGCTAATTTATATTTTGGAAAAAATGCCCGTGATCTGAATTTGTCAGAAGCAGCCCTTTTGGCAGGACTACCTCAAAGACCTTCTGTTTACTCACCTTACGGCTCAAAGCCTGAACTGGCAAGAGTCAGACAAAAAGAAGTATTAAGAAGAATGGCTGAGGATAGTTATATTACTTCTTTCCAAGCAAAGGAAGCCGGGGAAAAAGAATTAACTTACAGAACATCTAAATCTGAGATAGGGTTTAAAGCTCCGCACTTTGTATTATATGTTAAAGAAAAATTAATTGAACAGTTTGGGGATAAACTGGTTGAGCAAGGGGGTCTAAGGGTGACCACCAGTTTGGACTATAAATTACAAAAGCAGGCAGAAGAGGTAGTTAAAAAAGAGGTAGAAAATTTGAAGTCTGCCAAGGTAGGCAATGGCGCGGCTGTTGTAATGGATATTAAAAGCGGGAAAATATTAGCCATGGTTGGAAGCAAGGACTATTTTGGAGATTCTAATCCTCAGGGTTGTAAAGAAGGGATAGATTGTGCATTTGAGCCTAATGTCAATGTGGCAGCCAGCAGTAGGCGCCAGCCAGGTTCTGCAACCAAGCCGATAAATTATGCCAAGGCTTTGGAAAAGGGTTATACCGCAAACCAAGTTTATCTGGATGTTAAAACAGAATTTCCCGGAGGAGATAAACCTTCTTATATTCCGGTGAATTATGACGGACAGTTTCACGGACCTGTCCAGATGCGTTATGCGTTGGGAAACTCTTTTAATATCCCGGCTGTTAAAAATTTGGCTTTGGTTGGAGTCAAGGATGTCTTAGATTTAGGTTACAGAATGGGGCTGACAACCTGGGAGCCTACTGAGGAAAATGTTAATTCTGTGGGTTTGAGTTTGACTTTGGGGGGACGCGAAGTGAGGCTTTTGGATTTAACCAGCGCTTTTGCAGTTTTTGCCAACCAGGGTAATCAAAATGATCCTATTTCTATCTTAAAGGTAGAAGACAGCAAAGGGAAAACTCTATTTGAATACCGGCAGACTGAGGGGAGAAAAGTCCTAGATTCCGGGATTGCTTTTATAATTTCCGATATTTTGGCTGATAACGGTGCCAGGACCGCTGCTTTTGGTTCAAATTCTATCTTGAATATTCCCGGTAAAACTGTGGCTGTCAAGACCGGAACAACGGATGAAAAAAGGGATAATTGGACAGTGGGATACACACCTTCTGTTGTTGTCGGGGTTTGGGTGGGAAACAATGACAACTCTGTGATGAGTCCGGTGGTTGCCTCCGGTGTAACAGGTGCCTCCCCTATTTGGAATAAAATCATGGCTGCAGCCTTAAAAGATAAAGCCAATGAGCCTTTTGAAAAGCCCTCAAGTGTGGTGCAGGTGGAGGTAGACGGGCTTATAACCGGCAAGCCTCATGGTGGATCGCCCACCAGGAAAGAGTATTTTGTCGGGGGGACAGAACCTAAAGGTGAGTCTTCTTTCTACCAAAGAGCAAAAGTGTGTAAGCAAAATCCTCACAGATTGGCAAATGACGGTGAAGACAATGAGGAAAAGGATGTAGTTGTTTTGAAAGAAGATGATCCGACAGGAGCGGATAAATGGCAGGCAGGTATAGATTCCTGGGTTTTGACCTCACCTGATGCGCGATTTGTGGGCGCCACCAAAGGGTGTTCCGGGGTTCCCGGGTTTACCTCCGGCGGAGGCGGGGTTATTGAAATAGTAAATGTAGGAAACGGGGCAAATGTGCCCAGAGTTTTTGATGTGTTAGCCAAAGCCAACTCCCCTGCCGGTGTCAAAAAGATCACTTGGCTGGTGGATGGGGCTGCAAGGTCTACTCAGACAAGTGAACCTTTTGCTTTGCATGTAGAGTTTCCCCAGGGAGATAAAGGTTCACACACAATTACAGTTACCCTAGAAGACAATAACGGCGGCTCCTTTTCTACCTCCATCGGAGT
>CAYSNN010000067.1:0-5337 GCA_964432475.1 uncultured Gammaproteobacteria bacterium | reverse complement strand
GTAACAAATTGTATTACAGAACCAACTGCCTGTCAACAAGCCTTCCCTGCCTGCCGGCAGGCAGGTACATGAAGGGAACAATACTACCTACAACCGCCTTTTTCTACTAAAGCTATATCTGCTGTTGTGTAGTTTCTATCTTCGGGAAGGTTATGACTTGTGGACCAGGTACCTGCTAGCCGATCACGATTTAACATGCTATTTAAATCCTCTTTTCTGCTTCGTCCTCGTGTTGTTAAGGTAACTTCAACTAAGTCACCGTTGTCATAAATCTCTCTATTCTCATCTGCTTGTTCGCCACTAGAAAGTACACTTGCATATCCCCCGCTTCCTGTTAAGGCGAGCCTTAACCTTAGCTGAGGTTCAATTGATTTTTTTTGACCATTTGCACCACTGACTATTCGTGCAGGTACGTAAAGTTCATTAACTATACAGGCCTTGAGGGGATGACCCCTAACCTCATTTTGTCCCATTGGTGTGCTGCATGCAGCAAGCAGGACGGTTTCTGCAAAAGCTAATGCTCTAAATAAGATCTCAGCTTTCATATAAGCAGAGTATACAATAGAGCCTTGCCAAATCAAACTATGGCAGGATTTTCGTTTTCAATTGTTTTTCTTACTCACTTTTGACTTTATTTTTTAATAAACAGAGTAATATGAAATATTTGCAATATGCAAAACAAAAAGACCCTTACTTTGCTCTCGATTGGATTTGTTTTAATAGTATGGGGATATATAATTTCGCCTTCATCGGTACAAGCCCAGTGTGTGGCAGGTATACCAGCTAATTTAACAGCCACCCCGGGAACCGAGCGCGGGACAGTTGTTTTAAAGTGGAATCCTGCCACTTCAGCGAATAGATATGCATTGGTTTTTGGGTTAAATAGTGGGAATTATGCAATGGGTGCTTTACATGTTGACGGGGGATCTGTTCCTGCATATTTGGTTACCAATCTTGCTCCGGGTGTTAGATATTTTTTTCAGGTATGGGCATTTTGCGAGGATAGCGGTCCGGCTACTCCCTCAAATGAAACTTCAGTTGTAGCGCCAATTGGTATTTCTACAACCCAGATTCCGTTTATTCCAAGAAGGACAGCTTCCGCGATGTAGTTACTTCTTGTAATCTAGAGGAGGGGCTTTAAGGTAGGGGTTATTTTCCAAATCGTTGAAAACAGCAATGCCTTCTATTACATCTATAGTCTTTTCTTGGGGAATGTTGACTGTTGTTAATTCACCTGAAACAGCTACTACTTCCATGCCGGTTATTGAAGTAGGTGACTCAATCTGGTAATTTAAAGATACTACTTCACCCCTGTTTTGCCAGGCCATTATATTACCCTCATTCTCTGCTACCTCTCCCAGTTTTTCCTGCCAGCCTTCGTGAATTGGAGCATCTGTTTCTTCCCTTTCTACTTCATCCTGCAAAAAATCCCCTGCATTGGCTATATGCTCAAAAGGCAATCCTGCTAAAGCATAGGCTCTGACTGTCCTGACATACTGGGCATAGTTGTGCTGCCGAGCTTTGACTTTAAAAGACCTTGCCCGCGTTGGGGTAAAATCTTTTGAGGATCTAGTCAAATCTGTTTGTTTGACAGAGATTTGGTCATTGCTATCCATAAAGGGAAAGTTTAGTCCCTTGTCTTTGAAATTGCAAAGCTTCTTTATTCTTGTCTTCTTGCATAGGCTCGGATTTGATTAGGACTGGAATCCATTGACGCTTTCAGGTAATCATCTGTACTGGGTGTTCTAAGTCTCATTGCCCTTTCTGCAACTGTTTCAGGTACCTGGCGTTGCGGGAATTCGAGAATTTTACCTCTATCTATATTGGGTTGTGTAGCTACTCTTTCTACTGACATAGGACTGCGTATTATAACACAAAATTTACCTTAAGTCGAAATTTCAATAAGCAAACCTTCATATGGACGAAGGTGTGGTTTTTCTAAATTTATCTCACTACCCTCTTTTATATCTAAAAAAGTATTGCAGACTACTTTTCCGCTTTTAAAAGGAAGTTCTATCTGGTAAGGCTTATTTGAATAATTTAAAATGACTAGCAAACCGCTTTCCTGATGAGTTCTGCTATATGCAAATACATCTTGATTTTTAGTTTCCCAGGATAAGTAATCTCCGTATAAAAGTGCCGGATAGTTTTTTCTTACTTCAAGTAATTTTTTATACAGTGACAGTATAGAATTTTTATCTTTATACTCTGTTTCTATGTTTATTTCCCGGTAGTTTTCTGCAACAGGCAACCAGGGATTTGTGTTTGTAAATCCTGCATATTTTTCTTTGTTCCACTGCATAGGAGTTCTTTCCCCATCTCTTCCCCAATTTAGACCCGGCATATTTTTTTCCCAAACATCCTGTATTTTTTCCGCCGGAATATTTACATTCTCCATACCTATTTCATCTCCATAGTACAAAAATGGAATCCCTTTTAAGGTTAAAAGAAGCATGGCAGCAATCCTTGCCAAATCCTTGCCGATTCTTGTTTGGATACGCGGCCGGTCGTGATTTCCCAAAACATATGTCGGGGTATACAGATTGCCTACTGCTTTATCATAACTATCAATTAGCTGCTTATGTAAATTTGCCCTAAAGGGCAGGGATATTAAAAAGAAATTAAAGGGGGCAAAATGTTTGTGGGAGATTTTGTTGTAAATTTTAATCAGCTCATCAACTGCAGTATATACTTCTGCCACCATAAATTTATCACCGTATTTGTCTAAAACATCCATCATTTTTTTCATCATGTCTAAAGTTTCAGGAAGTGCCCAAGTATGTGGGTGCAACAGTTGGTCAAAAGGTTCATGAACACCAAATAAATAAGTGGGATTGATTGGTTCATCAGGGAATTTGGGGTCCTTGAATAAAAAATAGATTGCATCTACCCTAAATCCGTCCACTCCTTTATCCAGCCAAAATTTTAAAACATCCAGCATTTCCCTTGCCACTTCCGGATTTCTCCAATTTAAGTCCGGCTGCTCTTTTGAAAAAGTATGTAAGTAATATTGGCCGGTTTTTTCATGAAATTCCCAGGCAGAACCGCCAAAAACAGAGATCCAATTGCTTGGGGGTGAGCCGTCTTCTGTAGGGTCTGCCCAGATATAAAAATCTCTTTTAGGGTTTGTTTTTGAAGATTTGGATTCTAAAAACCAGGGGTGAATTTCTGAGGTGTGGTTTGGAATATAATCCAGTATGATTTTAATATCATTTTTGTGGGCTTTTTCAATCAGCTTATCAAAATTTTTCATTGAGCCAAATATTGAATCAATACTTTTATGATTTGAGACATCGTAACCAAAATCTGCCATGGGAGAGGGATATATCGGTGAAAGCCAAATAGTATTTATGCCTAAATTTTTTAAATAATCTAACTTTTCGGTAATGCCTTTTAAGTCCCCTATCCCATCTCCATTTGTATCTTTAAAGCTTCGAGGGTAAATCTGGTAAACAATAGCACTGCTTACCCAACTGGATTCTGAGGGCATATATTAATTATTAACCTCTGTATATGGGAAGAGTAAGTTAAAGATGTAAGAATTTAAAAAGAAGATGTTTTAAGAAACTGATTCAAATGTTCCGTCCAGGTGAAGGTAATATGTTTCCACTTCTACATTTGGGAATTTTTCTAAAATTTTTGCTTTGGCATTTTTTAAATCTTCGGCGTGTTTTTCAGGAGTACTTTCTTCCCCATATGCCCCACAATCCTCATGATTTATTAAAACAGCTTCCTTAATATGATGAAGTTTATATGAAATTTCTACTTGGCCTAAGATTAAATCAAGACTCTTTACTCCACCTGCCCAGGCAATTCTATCGTGGTTTTTAGTACCAAATTTTTGTTTAATCCAATTATCAATATATTCCTGTAATCTAAAATCTATACAAGTTACAACAGCCACCTCGCATGAATGTGTTCCCATAACAAAAGATATTACATCAGTAAATAAAATTTGACAATGGTGTTAAGATATAGTCTATATTCGACTTCTTACTTGGAGTCGGATTTTTTTAAAACTATGCCACAACTAGAAGTTTATACGGGATTTAATCCTGACACAATTACTGAATATTTTGTAGGAAGAGGATGGCCTGTTAGAACTATGCCGTCCCAGGTTGTTAACTTGGTAAAGGTAACCAGAGGTGCAGCCTTAGAATGTGGAGATGGGAGATTTGATCAATTAGAGGAGAGGAAAGCACACGGAGTTAGGGTATTTGGCGGAATAAATGCCATAATGGCGATTCATACCGGAGGTAACGAAGTAGGATTACAAAGGGCCACCGAATTAATTCAAATGTTTGGTGCTAATCCGGGAACTCACAGCGCTGATCACGGAGGCTGCGGTTTTGCAGAGCTTTGGATAGCAGGAGAACTTAAATCAGCGATTTACCCTTATCGTTTGGAAGAAGAGATAGAAAGAGGTGGTGGGAGGGTTGGACAGTGGCTCGTTGATAGGATGCGCTCATTAGGGGGTAAGCATTTTAGGCTAAACGGAAACCATTATGAAGAAGGCATCAGACTTAACCCGTTTCGGGGGTATACTGAGGCAGCGATTGATGGGTTAAGGTTTAGGGTCGATGATTGGTTTTTGGCTGGTTTAGGAGTTCCGGATAAAGTTAGATTTTTTAAAATTGCCGAGGCTGTAGAAAAACTAAAACCTGATGCCGCCAGACTAGAGATTATTATTCCCTAATAGTATAATCAGGTAATGACACAGCTTCATTTAAAAATCGTCACTCCGGAAAAACAGGTTATTGAAGATGATGTAAATATGGTAATCGTACCCTCTGCTGAGGGAGAGTTAGGCATACTTCCTCACCATGCTGCTTTAATGGCAAAACTCGTTCCAGGAGAATTAAGAATTAAAAAAGGTGAAAAGATTGATGTTTTAGCTGTAGGTGGCGGGTTTTTACAGATGGCTGATAATACTTTAACTATCATGACTGATTTGGCTGCTTTTGAAAAAGATATCGATGAAAAAGCTGTTGAGGAAGCCAAAAAACGGGCGGAACAAGCTTTAACAGAAAAACTATCTTCAGAAGAATATGCAGAAACTCTGGCAGTTTTAGAAAAATCCTTGGCTCAGCTTCGGATAAAAAGAAAACACCGGATTAGGTAAGAAGAATAACACCTATTATAGTTATCACCGTCCCCAAAAGCTTTTTGAAAATATCCTGCCTTTCTTTGAGTAGAATTATCCCGGCTAATACTCCAACTATTAACATGCTTTGATAAACGGCGTTGACTTTACTGATCTCACCCAAACTTAAAGCTGCCAGCAGTAAATAAGAGGTGGCCACATTTGATATTACCCCAATCAGTTTGGGCAATTTT
>CAYSNN010000066.1:0-5540 GCA_964432475.1 uncultured Gammaproteobacteria bacterium | reverse complement strand
TTTCTATCGTATGATTATTTCATGTCCACTCTGCCCCAAGTTACAGCTATATTAATAACCGGCGTAGCCATCACCTCTAGTCTGCTTTACCTTCGTGAGTATTTTTTAAGAAAAAAGACCTCACAGATCCAGCAAAAAATTTCTTTGGAAACCAGGCAAAAAAGCGCCCAGCTTTTGATAGCAGCGGAAAAAGCGGAAACTCAAATCATTGCAGAAGGCAGTTATGCTACTCAAAAATTAGTCTCAGGGTTTAAACTGCAGCTGGAAAACCTGATCCAAAGTTCTGAAAAGTCCATCACTGTCTCTCAGGATAGCCTGATAAAGTTTATGGAGGACTTACAAAAAAGAAGCGCTGAATTTGAACAGGCAAGCAAGAATGCAACGGGAAAAAGGATCAATGACCTTTTTGAAAGACTTGAGACCAAACTATCTGATTTTTTAATACAAACAGAGCAGCAAACTACCACCTCTTTTGAGCTGGAACTTAAAGCTACCAGATCTTTGATAGATACATACAAGATGCAGCAGCTAAAGCTCATTGATGAAAACATTATTGCCATGCTTGAAAAAACCTTAAGTATAGTTTTGGCCAAAAAACTGTCTTTAAAAGACCAGCTTGAACTGGTGTATGAATCTTTAGAAAAGGCTAAAGCAGAAAAGTTTATCGCATGAACGTAGTTGATACCATTATCAAAGATACTTATACCTCAGTTAGCCTTCAAAAAAGGTTAAGAGCGCTAAGAGAATACCTGCTTCATAGACTGTTTGTCACCCAATCCGAAAAAACTGACAGCCTAAAGGGTGTAGATTTAACAGTTACTGATTTAGAGTGGATCTACAGCCTGGGAACCCCTTTTTTCAATGAATTCACGAAAGATAATGTGTATGACAAGCTGCAGTCAATTGACCAGGATTTAAAAAAACTTCCCTTTATTACACTTTATTTAGCCTTTGAACCAAATGATGAAGCCGTAAGGCTAATCGGCACATTTTTAAGAAATCAATTTGCCTATAACATGCTTTATGAACCCAAAATCGACCCTGCTTTAATCGGAGGTGTGGCCTTAGTTTGGAGGGGCGTATATAAAGACTATTCTGTCAAAGGCTTAATTGACCAGAAACGCGATGAAATACTCACTAATTTTAAAACCTACCTGAAAAAATAATATGGCAGACATCGTAAAAAATCAGGAAGTGGGTTATGTTCAAAGCAGCCGTAACTTTATGGTTTTCCTGGATGGCTGTCCCACCATCAAAATTAATGATCTGGTAGAAACTGAGGGCGGAGCAAGAGGCTGGGTAAATTCTTTGCATCCTGAGAAAATTGAAGTTTTAATGCTTGATGAGGTCAAAACCACTCCCGGACAGCTTTTTAAAAGACTTGAAAAAAGGCTCAGTATCAGTGTGGGAGACTTTCTGCTGGGACGGGCCATCAACCCTCTGGGTGTACCGATTGACGGTAAGGGCCTGCTTTCTAAAACTGCTAAAGATGCTGCTATGGAGCTTGAACAATCAGCCGGAGGTATCCAGTACAGACAATTTATCGACACTCAATTTATTACCGGTATCACTATGGTAGACAGCCTTATTCCCCTGGGCTTAGGCCAGAGAGAACTGATTATGGGAGATGCTCACTCAGGAAAAACCGGCTTTTTAATTGACCTGATAGTCAACCAATCCAGGCTAAACAAAACCAGGAAAGACTCTCCCCTAATCTGTGTTTATGCTGCAATCGGCAAACCCTCGGTGGCGGTAAGAGATTTAATAGATATTTTGCGGGCCAACGATGCCTTTGCCCATACCGTAGTTGTGGCTGCATCTTCTTCTGATACCGCCCCCATGATCTTTTTAACCCCGAAAACTGCCTTTACTGTGGCTGAATATTTCCAAAAAAAGGGCCGGGATGTCATCCTGATTTTAGATGATTTAGGCACCCATGCCAAAATTTACAGAGAGATCTCCCTTTTGGGAGACAAGTCTCCGGGAAGGGAATCTTATCCGGGAGATATCTTTTACCAGCATGCCCACCTTTTGGAGAGAGCCGGCAAATTCAGCTCGATTGTGGGAGGAGGTTCTATCACTGCTTTACCGGTTATTGAACTTAGTCTAAATGATTTCACTACCTTAATCCCCACCAATACTATGTCTATGACAGATGGTCATTTACTATTTAAGTCAACCTTAAGAAACATTGGTCAACGACCGGCTATAGATATCCCTCTGTCAGTTTCCAGGGTGGGCAGACAAACTCAAAACAGGTTGATTAATACAATCTCTTCAAAAATCAGACAGCTGCTGTCTTTGGCAGAAGAGCTGGAAACAGTCAGCCGCTTCAGTTCTGAACTGCCTCCTAAAACCCAGCTGATCCTGCGTCAAAAACGGATTATAGAAGAGATACTAAAACAAGAGCCATTAACCTTTATCCCCTGGGAAGTTCAAACTATCATGCTGGGCTTGGTTTTTACCACATTTGTCCAGGATAAAGACAGGGATTTTTTTGAAAAATATAAAAGCGTCATTATAAAAGCCTTTCAGGAAGATCCCAAACTGCTGCCCATCACAAAATCCATACCCAAGTTAAAAAGTGAAGAAGAACTAATTAAATTACTGGAACAAGCAACTAGTCACTTGTCACTATGACTTTAAAAGAAATAGATCAAATTATAGAAGATGGACAATCACTCAAGCTCCTAGCCCAAGCTTATGGAGAGTTAGCCTCTGAAAAAATAAAAAAGATCCGCCTGGAAGTGGAAAGAAACAGGCTGTTTTTTGATGAGATTTCCCGGATGTTTGCACAAGTCAAAGCTGAGGCTCTAAAAAAACACATTAATTTAACAAAAAGCAAAAAAGTCATCAGTCTGCTAATCACATCAAATCTTCGTTTTAACGGTAATATTAACAATCAGCTGATAAGTTTTTTCAAGCAGCAAGTATCAGGACTAAGTACGGATGTACTACTTATTGGTAAGGCTGCGATCGATCACTTCAAATCAGAAAACCCTCATTTTCCATATCAAACTATTACTCTAAAAAAAGATATGCCCTCGTATGCAGAACTATTGTCTATGGTAGATATTGTCGGGGACTATTCTCAAATCTTTATCTGCTACTCGGAGCTTAAAAGCATCTTAGTTCAAAGCCCGAATTTTAAGGATATAAATCTCACAACAACCCCTCAAAAACAGCAGGAAAAAGTTGATGAAAGGTCTTTCATCTTTGAACCTGAAATATTAAAAATCCTGCAGTTTTTTGACAGTCAAATTAAAACTTTGCTGATAGAGCAGACATTTTTAGAATCAGAGCTGTCAAGAACGGCCTCAAGGCTTATTGCCATGGATCAGGCTCAGATTGAAGCAAACCGCTTTATAAACAAGCAAGAAATACTCAGATCATATATTAAAAGATCTATCCTAAACACCCGGATTTTGGAAAGCATTGCCTCATCCAGAAAGGAGCTTTATAAAACTGCATGAGCACTAATCTGACTGATCCGCCAAAAGGATATATCAAGGCTGTCAAAGGACAAATTGCAGAAGTTGAGATTACCTCCTCAAACTACCCTGCTATATATGAAGTAATGACCTCAAAGGAAATACCTGAGGTAATCCTGGAGGTATTTTCTCAGGAGCGCAATATGGTCTCTTGCTTGATACTGTCCCGCTCAGACAGGTTATATAGAGGGATGGAGGTTTATGGAACAGGCTCAGATTTAAAAGTGCCCGTTGGCAAACAGATTCTGGGGCGGGCGACCAATTTGTTTGGCCAGTCTCAGGATAAACTGCCCCCGCTGGTGGCTGAAAAGTACCTCTCAATTTATTCTAAAGCCCCTTCTTTAAACATTATTAAAAGAGACTATCAGATTTTGGAAACAGGTATTAAGGTTTTTGATTTTCTAACCCCTATTTTAAAAGGAGGCAAGGTAGGCTTTATCGGCGGCGCAGGAGTCGGGAAAACCATACTGCTGACAGAGACTTTACACAACATAACAATGAGATACCAGGACATATTATCGGTTTTTGCAGGGGTTGGGGAAAGAATCCGTGAAGGCCAGGAGCTATATCAGAGACTGGCTGAATCTAAAACCTTGGACCGGACTACCATCATCCTTGGGCAGATGAATGAAAATGCAGCCATCAGGTTTAAAGTAGCCCTGGCTGCTGTTACACAGGCGGAATATTTTAGAGACAACGATAAAAAAAACGTATTGTTTTTTATCGACAATATGTTCAGGTTTGTCCAAGCCGGTAACGAGGTGGCAACACTACTTGGTACAATCCCCTCTGAACAAGCCTATCAGGCCACATTGCAAACCGAAATCAGCACCCTCCAGGACCGTCTGATACCAACAGAAAACGGCTCTATCACCTCTATCCAAAATGTCTATGTGCCGGCTGATGAGATATCTGATGCGGGAGTCACTGCTGTGATGTCATTTTTGGATACTGCAGTAGTGTTGTCAAGGACTGTGGCCCAAAAAGGCATCTATCCGCCGATTGAGTTAAATCAATCCACCAGTTCTGCTCTTTCAAAACCGATTGTGGGCGAGAAGCACTTTAAGGCTGTAACGCAGTTTCAGATGCTTTTGGATAACTATAACAGACTATCTCATATAGTAGCAATTGTTGGTGAATCTGAATTGTCTTTGGAAAATCAACTGCTTTTTTCAAGGACCAAAAAGATCATAAACTACCTTACGCAGCCGTTTTTTATGACTGCAGAGCAGACCGGCAGACCAGGGGTATTTGTTAACAGAGAGACTACTGTAAACGATATCGAAGTGATACTATCCGGCAAGTTAGATAACATCCCTGCAGAAAGATTTTTATATATCGGATCTCTAGCAGATGCCAAAATTTTATAGCTTTCAGTTATCAGTCTTCAGCTTTCAGATTTGTGATTGTCTGTAGACTGTAAGCTGCAAACTGACGACTATTATGCAAATTTTACATGTCCGGATACTCTCCCCTCAAAAACTTCTGCTGGATACGGCAGCAGTCTCTGTCAGCTCAAAAAACTCCCAAGGTCCCTTTGATATCCTTGCCCAGCATGCCAATTTTATGACCATAGTAGAAAATAGCCCCATAATTATCCGGATCCCCAATCAAAAACCCCTGGAGTTCAACTTTCCCCTGGCCATAATCTTTACCAAAGAAAACATTGTCAACATCTATACATACATACAGCCCCAAGTAGATAAGAAGTAATAAAGCTTGATTCCTCGTAAACTCGGAATTAACCCTTGACAAATCTATGCAAATCTATGTACGCTGGATATAGTCTATGCAGCTTATCCATATATGCATAGGTTTTAATTAAAATCTATGCCCAAACCGTCTGTAAACAATCTGGTTAAAATTGGTGAAGCTTCCAAAATCCTCGGTGTTTCCATTGACACCTTAAGAAGATGGGAAAGAAGCGGCAGGATAAAAACTATCCGCACTCCGGGGGGAACCCGGTTTTATTCATCAAACTACCTGAACAAACTGGTAAACAAACCTAAGTCCTCTGTTAAAGGGCCGGAAATAGCCCGACCGAAATCC
>CAYSNN010000065.1:0-5636 GCA_964432475.1 uncultured Gammaproteobacteria bacterium | reverse complement strand
GTTGGGCACCTACTGTCTTAAGCTTTTACAATTCTACCTTACGTTTGTTTGCTTGTCAACCTTAAAACCGGCAGGTAGCTTACTGATTTTAAATCACCAAACAGCTTTAAGAAAAAGTCTTTGATTATGTCAAATACATTTTTAGATTGTTTGACTGAGTTTGACTTGACCAAATCCTTACTTTCCTTTGTACTTAAAACTCCCTTATTAAATCCTTCTGCAGGCTGAGAAATTTTGCTTCCTGAGGATGTAACAGCAGATTCATTTGAAAATTCCCCGGGCATACAGTGGTTGCCGGCTCGTACTTTAAAGTAGTAGGTTGTTCCACCGGACAGACCCTTTACAATATAGCTTGTGGTATTTTTGTCACCTACGTTCGGATTTCCGTATTCTAATTTACCTGATTTTGTGCCATAAGCTACTAGATAATAAGTGACTGGATCTTTGGCTTTTTCCCAAACTAGGGTAACTTCATTTGCACCACTGACAGTTGCAGAAATAAGTTTTGGAGTACTACTAGGCTTGCTGTCAACGCAGACAGCTGGGTTTGAGCTTCCGCTTGATGAGCCACCAGATGAGCTGGAACTATTATTTGAGTTATTATTTTGAATGGCAGTTTCTTTGTAAGTTGCAAATTTAGTAAAATGTTTTGTCCAAATTATTAGATCTGAGCCTGAATTTATTTTACAATCACCATCTTGAGGCAGTAAATCCGCGCTGGTTTGATTATCTGCGGTACAGATTGTATTAATTGGTATAACTTTGTTTTCAGAAACAGTAGCGGCAAGTTGTCCTTTTTTGCCCGGGATGACAATTCTGGCTGCTTTAGACAAAGATAGTTTACTATCAAACCCTACTTCTATAACGGCTGTGGTTTCAGCTGTAGTCCCGGCAGACGGGATGGCAGTAAAGGTAGAGTTTGCAAGTAAAGTCGGCACATTTAAGTTTCCGTTCCAGTTTGAAGAGGCTGATATATTTCCAATACCGGTTGTTACATTAACATTAATCTTGCCTGAAATATTGGCGCTTTTTGTAGCATCTCCTGTTAATTTATTAGATAAGTCTAAGCCGGCATTTGTGACATCGCTTGGAATATTGACTGTTGATTCAAAAGGCACATCAACCACCACCACTTTATTTTTATCTTTGGAAAGATCAATATTTGGCTGCAGGATTTTTTGGTCATCAGATATACTTGGCGCGAAAGTGATAAAGACTACGCCGTTTACATCATTTACTCCGTCAGTGACAACATAAGTTAAGGTTCCGGTACCCAAAAAGTCCTGAGTTGGGGTAAAGACTACGTCTGAGCCTACATATGAAATAGTACCGTTAACAGGATTTTTATATTGTTTAACCACCAGTATATCTCCGGCTATGTCTTTATCATTGCCTAATATTAAGCTTGGACTGATGACCACAGGTGAATTTTTAGTGGCTGTTTGGTAATCATTACTAACTTGCGGGATGGTTTTATCTATTACGAAAGAAACTTGGGCTGCTTGGCCGACATTTCCGGCAGAATCTGTACCACGGGCATTTACAGTATGTAATCCTTTGGTTGAAACCGTAATGGATCCTGTATAAGCTGTCCAGTCGTTGCTGTCGAGCTTGTATTCTTTAACTTTTGCATCTCCAAAGTTTATCTCAATTTCATAATCAGTATTTGAAGCGTCTTTGTCAGGTGTTCTTGCGATCATCACAACCGGTGCAGTTTTATCAATACTAAACTGTACACCAAAAAAGTTTCCGGCCTCATCTGTGACTACTAAGGTATAAGATCCCTCATTTGTTATAGCAGTGCCTGAGACAAAGTCATTTCCATTCAGCAATGCAGATCCTTCATTAAACAGGGGAGTAACATCGCTGTTGTAGGTCTTCTGATCTTCTACACCGCTGATAATTGGGGCGATTGTGTCAACAGCCACGATTGAGTTATCTGTGGATTTATTTACCTTATTTCCTGCATTTTTAACATGATCCTCATATGAGACTTCAATTTGCATCTCGCCTTGAGGTTCGTTTGAAGTAATCTTTTTACTTCCCGAATATAAATTTTCTCCAATCTGAGATATATCAAGCTTTGAATTGTTTAAGCGGGCATCAATATCTGCCAGAACCTCAGATGAACCAAAGGTGAGTGTGACTGTGTCTTGAGCTTTAGCTTTAGAGTTTTTATTGTTGCTTGAGGTAATATTTACAAAATTTAAGCTTGGGTTTTGTGTATCTTTGGTTGCGCCAATATAGGAATATCCGGAAAGATTACCGGCTTCATCTTCTGCCTGAGCTAAAATTGAGATATATCCGTCAGCTAAATCTGCTGCATCTGTTGCGGTAGTATAGTCTGTACTATTATTTAATAGTTTGATAGTGACAGATTTGGTGCTGATTTGATCGGTGATGCTAAGTTTAACTAAACTGTTGGCCTCAGAGGTTCCCTTTATTTCTACTTGTTTGGCCTCTGCATTATTAATTTTATTGTCTTCAGCCACAGAAGTAATAACCGGCGCATTTGGGGCTTTAGTATCTAACACTAAGCTCAAGGGGTTGCTCAAAGGACTGATCCTGCCTAAATCATCTGTCATTTGGGCTGTGATATTTTTTGTACCGTCTTCTCCCAGAGTTAGGTAACCGACTGCAAAAGCGTAATATCCTAAGTTAATATGTCCTTGCGTTATTACATCTGAGATGTATTTGATATCACTATTTAAGTAGATATCGATGTGATCTCCGGCTTCTGCATCGGATGCCAAAGGCACTTTAACTAAGAACCCAAAACTATATTCTGTATTACTAATAATCGGGCCTGCATCAGTAGTTGGGGTAACCGGAGCCAAAGGAGTATGAGTATCTTTAATTAATGTTCTGGTTACATTTTCTATATTTCCTGCTGTGTCCTGAGCTTGTATGTTTAGGCTAAATTGACCATCGCTTAAACTGTTAAAACTATCTAAATTGGTAAGAGTAGTGCCTGAGGAGCAAGCTTTAAATGCTTGATTGTTTACAGCACATATTACTGCGGCTTGTTCGGAAACTGTAAATTCCAGTTTATTTATACCACTCACTCTGCTATTTTCAGCAGGGGTGGTAATATTTACCACAGGTTTGGTTTTATCAATTGTGAAGCTAGTTGAAGCATTAGCAGTATTTCCAGCCAGATCTATACCGCGAACTTCAAAAGTATAGCTGCCATCATTGTCTACTATAACAGGAGCTGTATAAGCACTATAAACTCCATTGTTGATTCTATATTCTTTGATAGCAGCATCACCAAAATCTACTGATAAAGTATAAGAACTGGTGGCGATGTTTTTATCAGGGTTTCTGCTGATTGTAATTTGTGGTGCAGTTTTGTCAATTTGGAAACTCACCTGGGCTGTACCTTTATTTCCGGCTGCATCTGCTCCTTCTGCATAAAAGGTATGTTGACCCTCAGTAGAGATGGGGATACTAAATGTATAGTCAGTTAAGCTTCCTGAGTCTAGTTTGTATTTTTTAATAACAGCATCATCAAAGTCTACTGTGAGGGTATAAGTACCATTGGCAATATCTTTATTTGGAGAGCGGGTGATAGTTATAACTGGAGCTACTGTATCTGGACCTCTGGTAACAGAAACAGTGTAGGTTTTACTAGAACCATCTTCTGCTGTAACAACAATTGAGATGGTGTTACTACCTACATTTAGGCTGATAGGTTGTGAGGCTGAACCACTATTTACTGATATGCCATTAACTTTTACAGTTGATTTACTGTCCTCAACTGTTGGGGTAATAGTGATTGAGTTGATACTGTTTGCAACAATTACACCATATTCTGATACAGTGGGTGAGAAGGCAGGGGTGAGTGTACCGCTGCTGATTGTTAAATTGCTTAGATTGCTATTGCTGCTTGGAGTAATAGAATTTAATGCGTTATATAAGTTAATCCTTTTTCCGGATAATGTTTTTCCTGAAAGGGCGGATAAGGAATCGCCTGTGTTTAATACAACATCTTTAACTTGAGAGGTTGTTAAAGTAGGTTTATAACTTAAAATCATAGCAGCTTCACCGGCAACATGCGGGGTAGCCATAGAGGTGCCGGACATATTGATATAACTTAAGGTCTGGTTAAGTGTTGTTCCGAATATGTAAATATTGTCTACAACACAACCTTTACCCAAGTCTCCTGTAAGAGAACCATCTGTAACCCACCTGAATTGATACTTAAAGTTTTTAGTGAAATATTGGTAAGGAACATCAAAATATAAGTAGCTTTCTGCGTATCCTGCTGGATTTTGAGGAGCACCGTTGATATAGTCCAACATAAACTCGTCCCACATACCAATGACATCAAAGTTTGTCCCATCTTTGCTGTATTCTAAAACTAAATAATCTGTATAGGCACCGGGATCGTACTCGGTGTCACAGCGGGTATGCAAAGTCATTTGGGTACTATTTTCAGGAGATAAGTCATAAACAGGAGAGGTATACGTACTATCGGTATTTGGATTGTAAGGAGTATTAAGGTCTGCGTATAATACTTTTCCATCAAGTGAAGGGCCGCCACCTAAAGTTTGTGTCCAGCTACCCAAAAGATTAGTACCCCAATTACCGGTTTTAGTATAGCCGGTTGGGATGTTCGGAGCAGTAATATTTTCGAAGTCCTGAGAGTATATTTGGTCATAATTGGTATCTATTGAAGAATATGTGCTGTATATGTTAGAACCAGGGGCAGCTATATCAACAGCAGCTGCACCATAATTTGAAAAACCGGAAAGTTGGTCTTGATCAGTGGTTGATGCAACAGAGATTATATTCGGAAGATCATATCCGGCAGGATAAAAAGGAGTTATGTCGTTGTTTGAGCTTTCGTTGCCGGCAGCTGCTATAAAAAGTCCCGGGAAAGAAGCTATAGCCTCTTTTAAAATTTGAGATCCACCCCAAGCGTCTGCACCTCCAAAGCTGGCGTTTATTGCTTTGGCCCCATTATATTTTGCAAAGTTTATAGCTTCAATAACATCATCTTGAGTGAAATACGGAGCACCGGCTCTTATAGCCATTATTTTAATGTTGTTTTTAAGGCTGGTTCCTGCTATTCCAGTATTGTTGTTTGATACAGCGGCTATGATTCCGGCAACATGGGTACCATGTCCATCTTCATCGTTCGGGTTGTTATCATCTGCGGCAAAATCCCAACCGTGATCTGGACATCCACCCGAAATTGGATTGTTATTTTCATCTTTACAACTGGTTCCATTCCACATATTGGCAGCCAGATCCGGATGATTGAAAGCCACACCTGTATCTATTACAGCCACCACTACGTCTGATTGAGTATCACTTTCCAAATCCCAAGCCTGATTGGCGCTGATTTTTGGGAGGCTCCACTGGTTGTAAAAAGAGGGATCATTTGAGGTTGCAGCAATTTCATAAATATAGTTTGGTTCAACTATTTCTACATCCGGATTGTTTTTTAATTCGGAGATTAAGTCTCCGGTACTTTTATTAGATTGTAAGACTTCAATATTACTATCTTCAATTTTTCTTTTGGTTTTGCCGCCAATCTTTTCTTTAACCGATTTTGTTTTTTCAATTCCTATATTTCTTTTTAAATCTACCTCATCTTTTTTGTATTTGACTAAAACTTCTCCTTCAAC
>CAYSNN010000064.1:0-5650 GCA_964432475.1 uncultured Gammaproteobacteria bacterium | reverse complement strand
ATAATTGCTGGATGAATATTCGGAACTTTTCAATTATCGCGCACGTTGATCACGGTAAATCGACTCTGGCAGACAGATTACTTGAGATAACCGGTACTATTGCCAAAGACAAACTCCAACCTCAATTACTGGACTCTTTAGCTTTAGAGCGTGAACGCGGCATCACTATCAAGCTTGCTCCGGTCAGGCTTAAATACGAATATCGAAATCCTAAAATCGAGACAAATTCCAATTCTCAAAATTTAAAAATTCAAAACAATTTCGAATTTCGTACTTCGAATTTAGAATTTACAGATTCAGAGTATACTCTGAATCTGATAGATACTCCCGGCCATGTAGATTTTTCTTACGAGGTTTCCCGGGCTTTGGCTGCAGTGGAAGGAGCAGTACTTTTGGTTGATGCGACCAAAGGGATTCAAGCCCAAACTTTGGCTCATGGTTTGGCAGCCCTAGAACAAAACTTAACCTTAATCCCTGTAATTAACAAGATTGATCTGCCAAACGCTGATGTAGAGGGAGCAAAAAAACAGCTGGTGGAAACATTCGGCTTTGATGAAAAAGAGATAATTTTAGTTTCAGGTAAAACCGGTCAGGGGGTAGACAAATTGCTGGAAGAAATTGTCAGTAGAATCCCGGTTCCAAAGGCAGATACCCTAACCTCCCCAAACGTACTAAAAGCCCTAATATTCGATTCTTTTTTTGATGCTTACAAAGGTGTAATTGCGCAAGTAAGGATAGTTGAGGGTCAAACTGGACCGAACCAGTCGCAAATTGTTTTCTTGGGAACCAAAGCAACAGGGCATATCTTAGAAACCGGGTTTTTTGCTCCGCAATTAACCCCTGAAGGCGTGTTAAAAAGCGGGGATATCGGATATATAGCCACCGGTATAAAAGAGCCTGATTTAGTGCGGGTCGGTGATACTATTTCAACAGATTTTAATATTGAGCCTTTGCCTGGGTATAAAACTGTCAAGCCGATGGTGTTTGTAGGGCTTTATCCAATTGAAGCATCAGAATACTTTAATTTAAAAGAAGCCTTAGCTAAGTTTAAGCTAAATGATCCGGCTTTTTCTTACGAATTAGAACAGTCTCAAGCTTTGGGTTCAGGTTTCAGGTGCGGGTTTTTGGGACTTTTGCATGCCGAGGTTGTACAGGAAAGATTATCAAAAGAGTTCGGAGTTGATCTTTTAGCTACAGCACCTTCGGTTGAATACTTAGTCAGCAATAAGCCTTTGGATAACCCTTCAGAGCTTGATCCGGCTATCAAAGATATTAAAGAGCCTTGGGTAAATTTAAGAATATTTGTTCCTCAGCAATATATCGGCCCGGTAATGGAACTTGTACAAGACAAAAGAGGTAAGTTTGTAAACATGCAGCACTTTGGAACACAGGTAGAATTAACCTATGAAATGCCTCTGTCTGAAATGGTGACAAACTTTTATGACAAGCTTAAATCAGTATCCTCAGGGTTTGCATCCCTTGATTGGGATTTTCTGGAATTTAGGCCGGCAGACTGTGTCAGAGTAGACTTTTTAGTAGGCGGGGAAAAAGTAGATGCATTATCAACCATAGTCTATAGACCAAAGGCAGAAAGTTTAGGCAGAAGAATGGTGGAGAAGTTAAAAGAGGTTTTGCCCCGTCAGAATTTTACTATAGCAATACAGGCTGCAATAGGTGGGACGATTATTGCCAGGGAAACAATATCGCCATTTAGAAAAGATGTGACTGCCAAATTATACGGCGGAGACAGGACCAGGAAAGATAAGCTTTTAGAAAAGCAAAAAAAGGGTAAAAAGAGGATGAAAATGGTAGGTAATGTTGAGATTCCCCAAGAGGCTTTCTTGAGTATACTTAAGTCATAATTAATGAATCGATCCAGCGACTGATTGTAACCTGAGTTTCGCATGAGACTGAAATCATGATTTGATCAATAGGTTTGTGTAGTGCGTCGTTCGATTCCGTCTATCTGAATAGTTTTGTTTTCAAGATCAATTCTTAAGAATAATCTGTAATCGCCAATCCTGAGTCTATGAGTAGCAGTATATCCAGCCGACAGTTTTCTAAGGTCTAACTTAAAGGGGTCTAAACTTAATTGTTCTGATCTTTTCTTAATTTGAATTTGGTAGTGTGTTGGAATTTTTTTTAAAGTTTTTAAAGCTTTTTTGGAAAAGATGATTTGGTACACTTAAATTCCTAGTTCTTTCCAAACTTTCTCTGCTGGAATACCTCCATGTTTTCTGACATCTTCTACAGCTGCATTTACTCTTTTTATAAGTTTGGGATCTAAGTCCGCTAGTTGTTCATATAATTCTTCTATCTCAAGGTAAGATTTAATGTCCATAAGTACTCCTTTGGGCTGACCGTGTTGAGTAATGATTACCTCGCCTTCTTTTGGCAAGTTGTTTAAGATGTTAGTTAATTCATGACGTAGATCATCCGCACCTACGAATTTTTTATCTAACACACTCCTGATATTAATTGTATGCATAAGCAAAGCTTTAGGATATCCTAACATATTCCTTAGGTTTGTCAAGAGTTAAATTATGACCTCTTGATAAAGTTTTCAGAGTGTGATTACACTGAATATGTAGTTAAACTACTCAAAGGGGGTGATAATTAATGAAAACACTTCATATGGTAGCATTTGCCCTTCTTGTTGTTGGTGGTTTGAACTGGGGGCTTGTATCTTTGCTAAATCTCAATTTGGTTAACGCTGTTTTGGGAGCATGGCCAACCCTTGAAAAGTTAGTTTATGTTTTGGTTGGGGTATCAGCCGTCTATATCGCAGCTACCCACATGACTGATTGTAAGGTCTGTGCAAAAAAGTAATTATGTCCTAAGATCTTAGGAAAACTTTTAAATCTCGCTTCCAAAAGAGGCGAGATTTTTTGGTAAAATGATGGTAATGAAACTGGTAAAACCTCCGAAATTACTCCTTGGTGACACAATAGGCATAGTTGCTTCATCCTTACCTGTTTTAGATGTTTTTAAAAGAAATTATGAAAGGGGAAAAAAGGTGATTCAAGAATTAGGATTTAAGATTAAAGAAGGAAAGACTATCGGAAAAATTAGATGGTGGACAGCTGGAACTCCCAAAGAGGTAGCAGAGGATATAAATAGTATGTTTACAGATAAGGATGTTAAGGCGATTATGGCTCAAACAGGAGGGTATTCTGCAATTTCTGTATTAGAGTATTTGGACTATAAACTGATAACCAGCAACCCAAAGCCCTTTATCGGTATGAGTAATGTTACAGCGTATAACCTGGCGTTTTTTACTAAAACCGGACTGGTGGGATTTCATATGGATGATGTTACCTTTGGATTTGGGAGGGAAGTCAAAGAAGGTCAAAAGGGATGGCTTGATTTAGACAAGCAGTTTTTCTTAAAGTTTTTGACAACTACTCAAGCTCCGGGAGTCATTTGGCCTCTTTCAGAGTGGGAGCAGTGGAAAAAGGGACAAGCTCGAGGACATCTAATAGGAGGTTTACTACAGCACCAGAAAGTTTTATCAGGTACACAGTATTTCCCTAAAACAGAAGCTTTCAAAGGAGCAGTTCTATATTGGGAAGAGGTGGGGGAAAGTCTATATTCTATTGCCGAAAGCTTGTATAAACTCAAATATATGGGGATCTTTAATCAAATCTCCGGGATGCTGATCGGGAAAATTAAATATATAAAACCCATGAGAGAAAAAGAGATTGCAGAGCCGGCTGTAAAAGAGATGGTACTTGAGATATTAAAAGATTATGATTTTCCGATTATGGCAAACTTGGACTTTGGACACTTCACAGTCAATATTCCCATGCCTGTTGGAATAAAAGTAGAATTTGATACTTCCAAACTGGAGCTTAACTTCTTAGAATCCCCTGTAGTTTAACCTCTCATTATCTGGCAGTTGGGGCATCTTAGGGTATCCGCTTCATAAATTCCTGCGGTCTGATCAGACAGCTTAAATGTTAGTTCTGAACCCTCATCAATTGTGAATAGATCAGGACTATTATCAAAAGTAAGTGTAGCTTTACCTCTAATCAACTGGAATCCGATTTGGTCATCTTCCTTAAGATATATTGGATCTTCCTTTTCTGTAGTGTTGTTAAAGGTTAGTGCAAAGCCCTTTTTAAAAGATGTTTTGGTAATGCTTTTAAAATAACCGGTGGAACCGAAAGGGGTTGCTAAAACTATTCCATCGCCTATATAAAGCTTACCGGCAATACCTTTTTGTAATATCTTGAAACGAATAGTGTGAGTAGGTTCGATGTTTCTGATTACAAAATCATTTAAGGCGAAGAAATTTTTATATAACAGCGTTGTTTCAAGCTTTTTGTACTCATTAAGTGTTAGCTTTCCATCTAAGAAATTTTTAAGTACTACCTCATTTTCATGAATTGGACATTTTTTGCAAACTAAACTATCCCTAATAGGCAGTTTAGGGATAGCTGGGTATTCGCGCTCAGAAGACAAAAGAGTTCCGTCTCCTCCATAACTTATGATCACATCAGGGTTTTTTGTGACTATTTCAAATCCTAAATCTTGAACCAGGCCCTTTATATTATTTGCATTTCTGCCAGCCAACAATATTTGCATAAAGGAATAATACTACAAACAGCCCTTTTTTGAAGCCCACTTTTTTCGTATACTAGATTATTAAATTCCGATGAAGCCCAAATCACCTTTTATAGCCCTTAAAATTAACCATTTTAGAAATTATTTATTTGGAGCTTTTATCTCAGAAATAGGTAATCAGATGCAAACAGTGGCAGTTGCCTGGCAAGTTTATGAACTGACCAGAAACCCTGCCTCTTTAGGACTTATTGGGCTGGCCAATTTTTTGCCAATGCTGTTTTTGTCACTTATCGGCGGGGGGGCGGCTGGTAAGTTGGATCGAAAGAAAATATTAATTATCAGTCAGTCAGCTCAAGCTATTTTTGCTTTTTTCTTATTTCTACTGACCTTTTTGAATTTGATAAATCCGCTGATGATCTATATTTTGCTTATACTGGTATCAATCGCCAGCTCATTTTCCATCCCGGCCAGACAATCAGTAATGCCCAACTTAGTACCCAGGAAACTATTTTTAAATGCAGTTTCTTTGGGCAGTTTGCAGTTTCAGGGGGCTATTGTGATAGGCCCTGCTATAGCGGGGTTATTAATTGCCAGCTTCGGAGTACAAAGTGTTTATTTGGTGAACGCCCTGTCTTTTTTGATTTTTATAATTACCGTATTTACCATTCGTGTACCGTTAAACACTCATGACAAGGAAATTGAGTTTAATTTATCTTCCGTCAAAGAAGGAGTTAAATTTGTTATTACCACTCCCATTTTATATACCACCATGATTTTGGACTTTTTAGCTACTTTTTTCGGGACGGCGACCATCTTAATGCCGGTGTTTGCCAAAGAGGTTTTACATGTCGGGCCGCAAGGGTTGGGATTGCTTTATTCTGCTCCGGCTATTGGCGGGGTGGTTGCGGCACTGCTTTTATCATTTATTCACAAAATTGAGAATCAGGGCAAGGTGATAATTGGATCGGTGATTTTGTATGGTGCCGCTACCATCGGTTTTGGCTTATCTAAATTCTTGCCGGTGTCGCTAATGTTTTTAGTCTTCGTCGGTTTTGGGGATATGTTATCCACCATTATCAGAAAC
>CAYSNN010000063.1:0-5747 GCA_964432475.1 uncultured Gammaproteobacteria bacterium | reverse complement strand
AATTATTTGCTTCCGAAAAACTTTTGCACTAAGTCATTAATATAGTTTGAAACACGGGCAATGATAAAGCCGGAGAAAAGAAAATCTAAAAATGGTGATTCGGTCTGCACTCCAAAAGTTATAGTAAAAATATTCACCTGGTACATAAAGGTGATTAAGATAGAAATAGCCAGTGATATAAGAGGCAGGTAGGGCCGTACTCTTGCAACAGTTCCAAAAAAATATTCAATTATTGACTCATTTAAAATTGAGAATATTAAAACAACCGCAAGTGCGGACAAATTAATCTGATTCAATCAGGATTCCTTTCCGGGCGGGAATAGAAACTTGTATAAGTTAACTAATGCTTGAGGTATTGTCAAGGTATTATCTACGCGTGGTTCAAATTTGGGCTGCTTCGGAGCAGCTTTTAGACTACTAATTTCCTTCTCTCTTTCCTGCAAAGTTTCCTGTAAGAAAATTGCCTGCTGATTAACAGATGCCAAACTGGTTTGCAAACTTTCTATTTGTGACTCCAAATCAGCTTGAGATCGATTAAAAACAACTTCAGCACCCGGTGCAACCCCTTCTACAATTTGTATTCTCCATGAAGTCCAGTCATCTCCCGGGCAATTTGTAGATTGATTCGGTAGTTCCTTATGCCCCCTGACCTTATCCCAAGAGTTAACATTTTCTAAAGCTTTTGAATCTATAAAAAACTCACAAAGTTTATGGGCACTATCTAGCTGCTCAGTTGTTGGAACCTTACCCTGAGTAAAATTACCCATTATACAAATTCCTATAACCTGCTCATTTAAGTTTGCAACGTTTGCTCTGGCTGTTGATATATCTCCCACATAATAAACAACTCCGTCTTTGGCAATCAGAAAATGGTAGCCAATACCACCCCAGCCGTTGATATTTATATGAGTGTTAGCCAAATCCTGCGGAGTTTGAGTATCTGACGTAGCAGAATGGTGTATTGCCAAAAAATTTACTTGTGAAAGCGGACGCTCCCAGCTCCACTTATATGCATCACCGGGTAATGTGTCTTTCAAATCTACAAACTTGCCAACCAGAGAAGGGATATCAAGATCTATTTTAGCCATGAATTAGGGGCAAGAATGCACTAATACTACAAACATTAACTAAGCTTGTCAATCTGAAAAGGTTAAATCTTGAAAAGATCTCTTAAGTTCGGAATCGTAAGAATCAAAGCTTGCATGATTAATACAAAAATTACTGACCCTAAAAGTTTTTTGTTAGAAGCTATAGAGTGATGCCTCCTGATTATAAAGGGCAGAATCATTTGTAAAACTACCAGCAGAGTAAAAGCTGTTGCCCTGCCGGAATTTAATCCCCACAGCTGATATGCAAAGTAGAAAGAAATAAAGCAAAATATAGATATTACAAACCCTCCTGTGAGGATATAGCGGACCATTTTGTAATCCAGCAAATTAGACTGGGTCCTTGGAGGTACTCTCATAATATTTGGAGAGGCGCTGTCAAAGCCTAAACTTAATGCAGGCAGCCCGTCTGTTACAAAATTAATCCAAAGAATCTGAGTAGGCAAAAGGGGAGTAGGCATACCAAACAAAACTGCCAAAATTATTAAAAGAATTTCTGATAAGTTACCAGCTAGTAAAAACTTAACAACTTTTAAAATGTTGCTATAGATTAGGCGACCTTGCTCGATCGCTGTAACCAGGGTGGCAAAGTTATCATCCAAAAGGACAATGTCTGAGGCCTCTTTTGAAACATCAGTCCCGATTTTACCCATTGAGACTCCTACTGCTGCCTGTTTTAGGGCTAAAGCATCATTTACTCCGTCACCTGTGACTGCCACAACCTCACCTAATTTTTGGTAAGCCTTCACTATTTTAAATTTATCTTCAGGAGTGATTCTGGCAAAAATTTTAACCTTACCAATTCTTTGTAAAAACTGTTCCTCGTCTAACTGATTTAATTGAGCACCGGTTAAAATTTCATCTCCATTTGAGAGTAAACCTACCTCCTCACCTACTGACTTGGCAGTCAATTCATTATCACCTGTCACCATCACAACTTTTATACCGGCCGTGTTGGCAAGTCTTATGGCATCTTTAACCTCTTTTCTTACCTCATCTGCAATCCCTATTAATCCTAAAAACTGGTTATCTTTGGAAAAGGCTAAGACTCTCAAGCCTTTTTTGGCCATTTTTTGATACTCCAAATCCCACTTTCTACGCTCCTTTTCCGATAAGTTTGATTCCACAATCAAAACCTCCGGCGCACCTTTGGTGTAAAGAGTTTTTTTACCTTCATCCTGCCAGTAAACACTCATCTTTCTGGAATTTAAGCTAAAGGGAATTTCTTCTACCAGCTTTCCTTCTGCCCTCATCAAATCTATATCTTTCCCCAAATCTACCGCCCAAAGCAGCAAAGCCCCTTCAGTTGTATCTCCCAAAACATCAAACCCTCCGTCGTCTTCTTTTAAAACTAAGTTTGCACTATTACAAAGCACTGCACATTTTAGCAATTCGCTTTCTTTACCAGAAATGATTTTAGTTTCACGAACGTGCATCTCATTTTTAGTGAGAGTGCCTGTTTTATCAGTACAGATGACTGTAGCTGCGCCCAAAGATTCAACAGCAATCATTTTACGAACTAAAGCCTTCCTTTGATACATCTTACGTACGCCCAAAGCCAAAATAACTGTTACAACAGCAGGTAAACCCTCAGGTACTGCCGCAACCATTAAGGCAATACTTGTAAAAAGCATCTCTGTAATTTCAAAGCCTTGAAGTATTCGCAAAATGAAAATCAACAAAGCAACAACAACTGCTCCAATACCAACCCCTTTACTTAAGTTTAAAAGCGCCTTCTCAAGCGGAGTGTCTTCCGGTTTTACTTCTGATAAAGTCCGGGCAATGTCACCAAATTTGGTATGGATACCGGTATTTGTGACTCTAAATTTTGCCCGGCCGGAGACAACAGTGGTACCAAAAAATAACAGATTTTCATTACTCTTTGCTGATTTCATAACCGGCAAAGACTCACCGGTTAAGATAGCCTCATTAATTTGCAAAGAATAAGATTCTATAATCTTGCCGTCTGAGGCCACTTTATCACCGGGCTCTAAAATTACTACATCACCCGGCACAAGCTCAGTGGATAAAATTTCAGTTTCCTTACCATCCCTAAAAACTCTTGCTTTTCCGACTTCAAATTGACGCAGTGCTTCCATCTCTTTTGAAGCTTTATATTCCTGCCAAAACCCCAAAGCTATATTTAAAATCCAAATTCCAAAAATAAGTCCTGCATCTAAAACATCACCTATGGACAAAGAAAGAATTATCGCCCCCACTAGAAGATAAGAGAGCGGATTTTGAACCTGTCCAAAAAGTATAGTTAAAGAAGAAATACCGCCTTTTTGCGGCAGCTGATTTAGGCCGTATTGGCTAAGTAACTGCTTTGCTTTGGATGAAGTTAATCCTTGGGTCATAACAGAGCCTTTGCGGTAAGTAAAATAATTAAGATGCCTATACTGTTTAGGGTCAAAGTTAAAACAGTCAGTTTAAAATATGAGAGAGAAGAGGCCCCAAGTAAAACAAGTCCCAGCTCATCCGGAAATGGAGAGGCAATAATTATCATACCTAAAAGCATCCCTAAAAGATCCAAATGTAGAGACTTTAATATTTTTTTGACTGTTTTAAAACTGCCTATATGTCTTAAAAACGAGAAGCTACGGAAAATAGATCTAAAAAATTTAAGTATTAAAAGATCACCAATTACTGATCCTATTCCTCCAAAAAGAGTAATTAAGTAAATATTTGAAGTACCGGCAAGTATTACAAATAGAATCACCGCCAGTGGAGCAGTTAAAAAAGAAGTATAAAAAATACCTGAAAGAGTAGCGAGTAACAATTTTATTATAAGCGATTGATCTGCCAAAACTTTTGGATCGTAAGAACTAATTATATAGAAAGACAGTATTAAAGCTGCCAGAAAAGCAGCGGGCTTAAGAAGCTTTTTCATCTAAAACTATTGTAGCAAAATTTCAAGTCCTTGACATCTATGCTACACTATAGGTTGTAAAATATGGAACGTGCCGGCAGTTGTACCTCAGTAAATGAAGTTAGAAAATTTGTCACCCGCGTATGGGAGCATCCTTTAGCGGATCAGAGAACCCGTAACCACAGGGTTATAGGTAGAAGAAAATTAGTGGATTTTTTAACTGGTATCGGCATGCCACCGGAAAAATATGTTGCTGCCATTGTGGGCAGCTCTATCTGGACAACGGATGCTGATTCAGACCATGACTTTATGGTTGTAATAGATGGTCTTGGAATTAGCCCTGAACATCTTATGGCAATAGGTGAATGGCATAGTCGTCAGTACAACGTCCAGCTTGCTAATGTAGTTTCGGAACCACAAATTGGTATCACCAATACACGTCATTTTCTTCACTGGGACGAAGCAACTCTAATGTTTACTCCTGATGAACATTTATCAGGAAATTTAAACCTTGCCCATAGATTAAGACTTAAGATAATCAAGTCAATCATGCAATCTCAAAGAATTAATGGAGGTCAATTTCCTTCATGGCAAACTGAAATGGAATACCTTTTTAGATCTTTATACAAAAACTGGGCGCTAGATCCTACCTCAGCCAAACACGAAAGAAGAAGTGGATTATTCTACAAAAGGCTACAAGAAAGAAGTATGCAATCATTAAATCCGGGTATTTGGCAAGATCGATTTTTGAATGCATTATATGCACTCTCCGTACCCCCGCTGGAGGTATTTCATGAAGCTTTAACCCAAACTCAGGGAGAACTTAAATTAGATCCGCGATACCAGTCAAATGGCATTAGAGAGAATTAGTCTTTATTCCCGGAATGAAATGCTTTGTGAACGTCTTTTAAATGGGCGTTTGTGACATGGGTATAGATTTGAGTAGTTGAAATATTGCTGTGGCCCAACATCTCCTGAACACTGCGGATATCTGCTCCGTTTATCAGCAGATCCGTTGCAAAAACATGCCTTAAGGTATGCGGAGTAGCTTTTACAGACAAACCTAAAGCTTTTACATATTTTTCTACCACCCGTTCTATGGATCTTGTTGTTAACCTCATCGCTTCGCCATTATTTTCAACTTCCACCTTACCCTGGAAACGGATGAATAAAGGCTTGAAAGTATCGTGCCTAACAGACAAATACTTTTCCAGCCAATCCGCAGCCGAGTCTGAAATAAATACCACCCGCTCTTTGCCTCCTTTACCTACAATCCCAAATTCCCGTCTTTGCAAGTTAATTGTGTCGCGATTTAAAGAGGCAAGTTCTGATACACGAAGGCCGGTGGAAAAAAGTGTCTCTAAAATTGCCCTGTCTCTTATACCGTCCTTTTTAGTAATATCCGGCGCATTCATTAACTGTTTTAAATGAGTCTGATCCAAAACTTTCAAAGGCCTTGGATCTGAATCTCCCAGCTCTACTTTCTCAGGTGAAAGCGTGTCTATATCTTGTCTTGCCAAATACCGTAAAAAAGCCCTGAGAGCGATCATAAAATAATTTTGAGTAACCCTCTTTAAAGGTTTTCCGGTTTTTGGGTCTAACCAGCGGGACAAAAAGAGCCTGTATTTTCTAATCATTTCTAAATCTATGTCTTTAGGGTCTAAATCTTTCGCAAAGTCCAAGAAGCGCTTTAAGTAATGATCATAATTTTTGATAGTAAGCTGTGAGGTATTACGCTCAAGTTCAAGATATTCTAAAAAGTCAGTAATTAA
>CAYSNN010000062.1:0-5904 GCA_964432475.1 uncultured Gammaproteobacteria bacterium | reverse complement strand
TCATCGGTTCTAACCCTGCTCTTCAATACGCAGTAGCTTAAAGCTTCTACTTTAGAATTCTCTTTCTGGCTGGAAACTAAAGTAACGTACTCAGTCAGGATGCTGTAATTTCGGTGTTGGTTGATCCGAAATCACAAAAGACAATTCAATCAGATAAAAGTTTTCCAGCTGGCAGGTTACAACTTTTATCTAAAAATATACCAGCTAAGCTTGTAGAAGTTTTGAAAGTAACAATTTTGGACTCGGCTCACAGCCGACATCTCCACCAAGTAATCCCCCGACCCTTCGGGGGATTTTTTGTAGATTAACCCTTCCCTCTTAGTTCCTGTTCAATCCTGCGCTGGTGATCCCGCTCCTTAATCACTTTTCTTTTATCAAATTCTTTTTTGCTCTTTACTAAACCTATTTCTACTTTAAAACGGTTATTTTTTTCATACAAAGATACAGGCACTAAAGTAGAGTTTGTGCCGGAAGTTTTACCGATTAAAGAGCTGATTTGAGTTTTATGCAGAAGTAACTTTCTGGATTTGGTGGCATCATATTCTCTATCTGCAGCTTGGTTATATCTTGGAATATTAGCATTTATAAGAAATGCCTCACCATTTAAAATCCTGACATAGCTTTCGCCCAGATCTATCCTGCCGGCTCTGATGGATTTGACTTCAGCACCGGATAGGACAATACCAGCTTCCAGATGCTCTAAGATGTGATAATTGTGTAGGGCCTTTTTGTTGACAATTCTCATAGGTTACAGTTTACAGGTTTTAGGTTACAGCAAAAACTGTACCCTGTCCACTGTAACCTGTTCCCTATTTCAAGTCTATTTGAAATATCTTGCTGCCATCAAGCAGATAGATTTTTTTCCCCTTCTCATCTACCACCAGATCAGAAGCTTGGCCAAATTTATCCCCAGCCATTTGACCTTTGTAGCCTCCGGTTTTAGTAAGTATTAACAATCTGGAGTTTCCCGAGTCTAAAAGATATAAGTTATCCGTATCAGAGGAAACAAAAAAGCTTTTCGGATCTTTAACACCTTTGTCTAACCCCTCATACCCAAAGTTATCTTTTCCGCCTTTAGTAAACCTCAACATCTCTCCCCCGCTTTTTAAAACATAAATTGATGATTCAATCTGCATTTTTAAAGCATTTGCCAAATCTGCCTTGGTATCTTTGGTAAAGTACTCTCTTTTACTAGAGTATCCTTCATTGGTTGGCAGGTATTTCCAAATCTGATTATTACCGGAATCTAAAAGATAAACATTACCTGCAAAGCCGTAAATATCTTTAACCTGCTCCAAATCAGAATCAGTTTTGTTCACTGTGGTAACTTTAGAGTTTGTAATGTCTATCCTTAAAACCCCTTTATCTTTGGAGTAGACAAAAGCCAAGCCTCCGTTTAAAGAGATTGCTTCAGTTTCACCTAACTGCTCAGATCCTGCCAAAATCTGGTTACTCTTTTTTTCTAAATCAATTGTTACTAAGGTTTTAACATCCGGATCCAAAAGCAAAAGTTTTCCGGCTGATAAACTAAGCTGTGTAGATTTGAAGTTTTTCTTGATTAAATCAAGATCCAAAAATAGAGGGAAATCAGAAACCTCTGATTGTTGTAGTATTGAACCTGAATCAGCTTCAATTTGTTTTTTTAGGTTTTGCGCGTCCGCATCATTTGGTTTTATCCCTAAAGCTTTATTTAGTTTGTCTTTTGCCGAGTCCAACTTACTTTTTGCCTCGGCCGGATTTAAAGTTGCCAAACCTTTTGCGCTACTTAGATCATCTTTTGCACCTTGAAGGGTTTGAGCAAATTGAACCTGCCTTTGCGCATCCTGGGTTGATTTAACTTTAAACCCAACACCCAAGGCTACAACCACAATTAAAAAAACAGCAAGAATAAGCCGGCCTCTCCCGCTTTTAGGAAAGTAGTTTTGGAGTATTTTCCCAACAGACGTAAGAGAAGTTATTAAAGAGGTGAATTTGTTGCTCCTTGTAGACTGTACATAGGCTGTTTCTTCATATACAGGCTCTTCTTTTTGTAAAACAGGAATTTCTTTTGCATCCTCCTCCACGTCTACTGTCAGGGCTGCTAAACTTTGATTTTCTAGATCAGATGCACCGATTCTGTCTGTAATCTCTTCTTCCAAAGCATCCAAAGGCAGCCCCAGTAACTTTGTTAGGCTTTCACCTAAGAAGTCAACCAGACTTTTTGTTGACAATATTAACCTGTCGCCCCCCTGCAAAAAGCCTGAAATCAGCTGCTGGGCAGCACCTATCGAAAGAAGAGGCGATAATTTATCATCTCTTTTTAAATAAACTGCTGTGTCTCCTTTGGCGATAAAATAGAGTACCTTCCCGTAAATTGAAGCAGTAAGCAGGGAGAATTGTTCCTGCCCAAACTTTTCCTGGGCTTGTTTTAAAGTCGCATTAAGTCTTTCAGAAGAACTGCCTTCAGAGTCAAAGTAAAAGTCCGAAAGTTCTGATAAAGCTTGTCTGCCGCGGGTAAACGCATCATCACAGGAAAGATCTAAAACCGCCAAAAAGGTGTCGTCTCCGTTTCTTGCAGAATGGATGACCTGAGCTGCTCTTTGATCAGTATTGAGTCCTATCACCTGTATTATTTTTAGATTCATAGCTTCCTAAAGCACCCCCCAAGCTAAAATAACCAGTCCTATTGCCACCCCTGTATGTATTATGGCAAATGCTTTGACAACAGGTGAGATAGGGCTGATTAAAGTCTTACTCATTAGATCAACTTGCCTGACAACCATCAAAGAGAATATAGCGTAAAAGATCAAAATTAGCAAAATAACGTATTTTACAGCGACTAAAACCACATTCATACCAAACAGATTAACTTCCATAGATTTTATGCACCTCATCTAAGATAAAGTCAGCTACCTGATGTGGTTTTGGCACAGATTCAAAATCAAGATTTTGTGCAGCACCGGCAGTACGGATAAAAACATTACCGTAATGAAAGATGGCATTTAAAATCCCACCCATGGATGAGGAGGTATCTTCAATGTTTCTTAAAGGCGCTACGTCAATATTTTTAAACAGAATGGAGTGAAAATCTACATCAATGATGTTTTTATCTGTCACGATATAGACATTAAAATACCAGTGCAAAAAGCCTTCAAAAGTAATTATTAAAACCAGTAAGTAATTTATTATTAAAAATGCTGCTTCAAAATCAGCAGGAATCTGAGACAGATCCAAATTTAAAAAAAGTGTAATTACAGGTATAAAAAACGGAATAAGAAAAATGAGTATAGCAGGGATTAGCCAGGCTAAATTAGTCACAGGATGAGCTCTTAAAAGTAATAAAATTTTTTCATCAGGATCCTGCCCCTCAAAGCGGCAATGTTTAGGATACTCAACGTATGCAGAAAACATTAAGGCAAGTATATCACTTAACCTCCACATTAAACAGCGGTCCTACAATTTGGATATTGGCCGGAGCGCGAAGATTGAAAAAGTTCTTAAACTCTGAACCGTTAAAGGTCTGAGACCCGCCGTCACCGGATATAGTAATGGAGCCGGTCATTCCTGAGCCAAAATCTGCTGAGACTGAGACAGAAGAGACACTGTTAAAAGGCGTTCCCCCTCTTGATTTTAATTCCTGTTTAACTTTGTCAAAATTCCAGGTATCAGTGCCTTCCGGATTTGGTTTATCCGGCTGGTACAGGTGTATTCCTGTGCCGCTGTCTCTTTTGATAAGCATAATCACATTGACAATATCTGCCGCTTCTTCTGATTTTAACCAGGCAGACTTTGCATACTGGCTTCTAAACCCCTGGGCTGAATAAAAGCAGGGGGAATCTTTATCATAGGCTTTGGCAAAAAGATCAGAAAAACTACTAATGTCTCCGTTTGTGTCCCGGGTGCGTTTGGTGAAAGATCTTCCGCTCCAGCCAACATCGGAAGCGCTAAAAGTATACCCTCCATCCGTTGATGAATACCAGGCAGAAACCGGTGACCCCCCGGAAATTAAGGTTTTTCCCTCAGTAAGTTTTACAGCCTGCTCCCAGTTTCCGCCTTTATTGCCTCCTTTGTAAACCTGGCAGGATTGCGTAGTACAGATCTCTTTGGAGCCGTTTTGGGTATATGAGAGGGCATAAGAGCGGGCTGCGATAGCCTGGGCCTTTAATGCCTCAAGCGGCCAGGACTCAGGCATCTCATAGATTCCCAGAAGATAGTTTTCAAGCGGCATGGAACCAAAGCCCTGCACGGAAATATTGATATTTGGCCTTGTTTCAAAACTAAAATCATTAAAATAAGCCCGTAAAATATCTTCATGATTTTGGCCTGCCTGGGCCCTGCCTAAAGCGCCGTATTGATTCATACCCACCCGATGCGGAATACCAAAGGTGAAAAATGCAAAGGCCGGACGGAATCCGGGATCCAGTTTTCTGTCATCAGTACAAAAAAGCGGTCCTGCTCCTAAAGAAGTAGGCAAGTTTAATGAAGCCTGTCTTTGAGAAATAATTTGCTGCTGGCGGGCAGACAGCTGGGCAATCTGTTTTACTAAATCTGCCTGATAAGCTTTGGCTTTTTTAATCTCTCCTCCTAAAAATTGGGCGCTTTTATCAACCTGATCCTGCAATAAAGCAAGTCTTACCTTATCCTGCTCAAGCTTGGCTTTTTCAGTTAGAAGATCAACAATTTCTTCTGTGACAGAGGTAATAACATATTTGTCTTCCTTGGTAACTGACTGGCGGTAGGAAAGCTCCCTAAACAGATCTCCGGAGTTAATAGATGAAAGAATAATAATTAAGGGCTCTGCCAAATATGACCTAATGTAGTACATTTTTACTCTTTTTTCCAAAAGAGCCTGCTGCAAAGCCAATTTCTCCTCTCTTAGATCCAGATCTTTTTGTTTTTCGGAAATATTTTTTGAAATATAATCAATACTTGATTGAATTTGAGCAAGCTGTCTTTCTAAAGAATCGAGTTGCCCTTCTAACGGTTTTGTGGCATTAGCAGAAAGTTCTTTCGCTTTACTTAACTGATCAATCTGTTTTTGTAAATCTTCAATTTCATCAGCGGAGGCAGGGAACAGTTTGTAGGTTACAGGGTACAGTAAGACAAACAGGAAAATTACAACAGTAATTAACCTGATCACTGAAACCTGTAACCTGTTATCTTTTTTGCGGACAATCATGCTTTAGAATTTTACCATAACCTTTGGCTCTAATAACCAGCCGCTATTTTAAATTTGTGGTAAACTTTGGTTAATGTCCAAGAGTTTATGCTCTACTTCTTCCCCAAACCTTCATCATGCATTCCGGTAGTTCTTAATGTGATAGAATCTGAATTAAGTTCAAAAGTAAAACGATAGTGGAGATCAATTCTTGCCTCAAAAATTTGACCTCCTCCCATTTTTCTTGTTCTAAGCGAAGGATGACGATAATTTTCAACCAATAATTTTAATTGTTTGGTCAATTTATTCTGAATATTAGCAGGTAACTTTTTGTACTCTTTCTTAAATTTAGTAGTAGATTCTACTTTCAGGAGTTTAGCCATTTAATGGCCTCCTCAGCGGAATCAAACTTAAATACCCTACCTGCCTTAATATCTTCATCCGCCCTTTTTTCCGACCATTCCCACCACTCTTCAGATCCATAAGGAGGCTCCTGCTGGTAAACCCTGGCTTTGATAGCCCGAACATCACGGGTAAGCCTATCAAGGCGGGAAAGGATTTCTTCAAATGTTTTTGCCGGTACGGTTATAGTTTGAGCCATAATGAGGGAAATTATACTATAAATTAAGCCTTCAAACCAGCCGCTATTTTAAATTTGTGGGCAAGCCTTGGGGATGTTGGGGTGATTAGGGATGTTAGGGTGCAGGAATAAGTGCAGGAATAAGTGCAGGAATGAGTTGCCCCGGAAGCAAAGATTGTGCTAAGCT
>CAYSNN010000061.1:0-5951 GCA_964432475.1 uncultured Gammaproteobacteria bacterium | reverse complement strand
AAGCAAATCTGGCTAGAGTTATGCGATATACAGGTAGGGAATATCTTGCTCATGAGAATTTAGTATTCACTGATGGTTCCTCATTTCAACTTGATTTCCTAACTTTAGATAACAGAGGAAGATGGTTAGGATATGAGATTATGGCTCATCCTTTAGAAAATCCAACTGGATGGGAAAAATTAGAAAGAGCTATTCTGGAATATCCTAATATATTTTTTAGAGTAGTAGATGAAAGATTTTACCAAAGACTTCAAAGAAGATTTGCAAGGAGGATAAATTCAGATCCACGTTTTGCAGGTTGGGAGGAAGGCGATGATAATTTAAGAGATAACCCTCAAAAATATGCCTAAACCGGGAGCCGAAGACGGGAATCGGACCCGTGACCCCGTTCTTCGCTTTTACCTCTTTAATAATAACTGCATTTAGAGAGGGCTAGACTGTATCTTTTCGCCAGAGGCGAATCCTTGTCAGTCGTTCGGGCCCCGATTAAATCTGGGCCACGGTCTGAATCTTGCATTGACCTTTAACCGTTATTCGGAATTCACCAGAGGATTGCTCCTCTGATGGGCAATTATCGATTACCAAGAACGTGCTCTACCACTGAGCCACTTCGGCGTATTTGTTTAAGTAATCATTAGACCATTTTTTGATTTGGTCTAATAATTTCTTATTATCAAAAACGACAGTTATTGTACCGTATTTACTCTTATTTTTATAGCTTCCAGTTTTTCTAATTCTTATTACAGGTGTATAAAATTGAGTTTGGGGTATTCCTGTTTCTTTGGACCAATAATCCAAATTAATTTTCAAAGAACGTACTCTTCCGGGACCTTTGCTTAACGTTTTTTGAGCCTCCTGGCAGAAATCGAACTGCCGTCGACGGTTTACAAAACCGCTGCTCTGCCATTGAGCTAAGGAGGCAAACATTTATCTATTTTACCAATTTTTTATATTAAATTTCTAGTGAAAAGATTTTGGGTAAAGTATGTAGAAGTTAAATCGTATCTTACGATTTAGCAGGATGACTATTTTAAATCTAAACCTGTTTGGACGCGTCCGTTAAAAATAAATAATTTCTCCCTACTTTAGACGTGAGCTGAATATTTTCCCCCGAAACGAAAGGTGGGAATTCTGGTTAACTAGGCACAAGGCTTTGCTAACACTTTGAATCTCCCTATACTAAACAAAATATAGAGGAAAAAATTAATTCAGCTTTTAACGTGCTAAGCAGGGATGCCTTTATGGGGCAGTCCTAAAGGCCATCTACTTTTAAATGTCCTTTTGGATATTTTTATCGTAAATCTTTAGGGCCAAAATGTCAAGTAATAAAATTGGTATTAGGTTCAAAAACCTAAAAGTCCGGTGAAAAGTCTGACGAAGAAATTTAATAGCAGAAAAAACGGAGCGGGAAAGATAAACACCAGAAATATCAGGATAAAAAACCCGTACCTTTCTATCTTTTGGTACTCTTTTGCCAAATTGTAAGGCAATAGTACTGATAATATCTTTGATCCGTCCAAAGGCGGGATCGGAAATAAGTTAAATATTCCTAAAAATAGGTTTATGCGCATGCCGAAATAGAGCAAATCTCCCACCAGACCGGGAAAAACAACAGGCAAGGCATTAAGAATATGAAACACTAAGGCACAGATAATTGCCAGTCCAAAGTTTGCCATAACTCCGGCTGCAGAAACAAACAGCTCACCTTTTCTTAAATTGCTAAAATTTAAAGGGTTAACAGGTACAGGTTTGGCCCAGGCAAGCAAAGGACCTGGGGGAGTTCCGGCAAGTAATGCCGGCAGTAAAATTAATGCCGGCAATAGGATGGTTCCAATAGGATCTACATGCGGAAGAGGGTTTAACGTTAGTCTGCCCATTCTTTGGGCTGTTGTATCCCCAAATCTTAAAGCTACAAACCCATGCATAACTTCATGAAGTATTACTGAAAACAGTAAAATCAGAATTGATAGTGCAAAAAATTCAGGCATAAGATTAATATTGTAAATTGTAAATTGTAAATTGTAAATTGGTATGTTAAACTTAGCCTCATGCTGATATGTTCAAGATGCGGTAAGGGAAAGAACATCGTTTCATTTTCTCGTCATAAGAAGGGTTCATCCGGAGCCGGGGGAACCTGGGCTTTGCGTGCTCCAATTCACAAAAGAGTACAAAGACCAAACCTGCATGTATTTAAGGGTCAAAAATACTGTACCAAGTGCTTGAGGGCAACTAAAAAGGATATATTAAAAAAAAGACCGGTAAAACAACAGGGTGCTGAATCAGCTGCAGCTATTTAAGTTATCCCTGTATCCCCTAATCTTTGATCAATCTCTTGATAAAGCTTCAGAGCAGTTTTATCATCTATCCTTCTAAGTGCTGTCTGTCCATATAGACAGACTACCTCATGGCCGATATTGATATTGCTTCCTATCTGAAGAACAGCAGCTTGAGGATGAGTTTGATCTTGAGCTTGATAGGAGTAAAAGCCATATCCGCCAGAAGCTATTAACCAGTTCAAATTCTGCTCCCAGGATGGAAAACGCCTGTCAAAGGTAGGCGGCGCTAAAAAACACATCAGATCCGTGCCCTTTTGTCCTAGGTCTTTAAGATGCAGCTGGACAGCCTTCATACCACCTCTCTCAAACATTTCAGCCCTTCTGAATATAGAAGTATTACCCCTGTCCTCAGAATCAAATAAATCCTCACCCAATCTTACACAGGATTCTCTGATTTGCTGGATAACTTCTTCTGGACCGAGATTAGTATGCCAGAGGGCTCTAAAAGAAGCCACAGGATTTTCTCCCCCTGTTGGAGAAAGTCTTAGGGTAAGTGCAGACTTGAAATCGCCGTTACAGGTCAATAAGTGCTTACCTGGTCTTAAAGATATTACCTCAATATCCATACTGTCGTATTATATATCATAGAGCAAGAGCTTAAAGTTTAATGGGGAAAATCCGAATAACCGTTAAGGTTACTTTGGCGCAAACCGCCTGATTTCTTTAATTTTGTCCAGATCTTTATCAAAAGAATAAATTCCTTCCAAATTTTCTTCTTCAGCATAGGCAATAAAATAGGCGTCAATAAAGTCAATATTTAGATTGCTAAAAAGATAAAGAGTGCGAAGAATTAAAGATTTATTAACGATCAGCAGGTTAATTTTAAGCAGCTGATAAATTTTTTCGACAATTTTCTCTTTGGGAAGTTTGTAAAAACTCGTTAGTAGCCAGACTGTTTCTGCTATTGCAATATCGGTTAATAACAAATCATCAGATGTTTCTAAAAGCTTCTTGACGGCAGGAGATTGGACAGGGTGATCTTTCAGTAGAAACCGAATGATTACATTAGTATCAAGCAGTTTCATTTCAATTTTGGTCTTAAGTTTTTGGGTAATGTCTTAAGATATCTTTTAGCCATCATTTGTCCGACCACCCCAAAAGCTTTTCGTTTATCCCATTTGATGTCCGTTTTTAAGGAACCGTACAGTTCATCTATAATTTGAGATTGGGTTTTAATGACAATCTCATTCTCTTTTTCCTCAAATATCACTTTCTGTCCGGTTTGCAACCCCAGTTTCTTTCTGAGAGGGGCGGGAATAGTGGCCTGGCCTTTTGAAGTGACAGTAGAATAGTAGGGAATCTGCATAGTAATACTATACTATGATAAGTATTACTCTCTGTCAAGGGGTAATACTTTTGTCAGAGGGAAATCCGGGTAGCCGTTGAGGAAGTCTTTTAAGGATAAAATCTTTTTGCCTTCCATCTGGATTTTGCCCTCAGGGTAGAATTTAACAATTTTGTTGTTCCATTTAGTCCAAACTGTAGGCCAAGGGTAATATGCCCGTATCATTCTATTTAGCTTTTCCTGTGATGGGGGGTTAGTTATATCAAAATACCCATCTTTTTTAGTGATTAATTTGCAAAAACTGGCTTGGCTGTCATTTTGAAGAACTGGTTTGATTTTGCCGCTAACAAAATCAGTAATAACGTGGGGTAAAAACTCATTTGCTCTTAAAAACATTTTTTTACTCAAAGAATCAAAAGTATCTTGCTCTGACAATATAAACTCTTCTGCATAAATTATTGGTCCATGATCAATCTCCTGATCCATTTTAATAATTGTGATCCCGGAAGTTTTATCTCCATTTAAAATAGCGCTTTGGATCGGAGAAGGTCCTCTGTATCTTGGTAAAAGAGACGGATGCACATTAATGCTGCCAAATTTTGGAGCATTTAACTCATCATTTGTTAAAATCTTGCCGTATGCTGCCACCACTGCCAAGTCAGCCTCAGGCAATTGGTTAACTAGGTCAAATTGAGAAGCAAGGGTGTCTTTGATTGGTTTTACAAACTCCGGTGTTCCTAAGAAAATTATTTTCATGCTGAAAGCTATATTCTCACTTCCTCAAACATGTCTGATCCTGTCTTGTCTTTGCCGGTGAATCTGTAGAATCTGCCTTTTTGCTCTAAAACCCTGTCGGAAAATAACATTCCATTTAAATGATCTATCTCGTGTTGAAATATCCAAGCCAAAACTCCCCTTAAAGACTCTGTAATGGTTTTTCCGGACTCATCCTGATAAGTTACTCTAATACCCAAATGCCTCTTAACCTCACCCCACATATTCGGAACAGACAAGCACCCTTCAAAATATACCTTACTCTTTTTAGAATAAGATTGAATTTTAGGATTTATTACCTTGATAAACTTTTCTCCGTTTTTTGCCACAAAAAACCTCTCTTCAAGCCCAACTTGAGTGGCAGCCAAACCTACTCCTTCAGGGTCTTTGAAGGTTTTGGTAAGTTTCACCATCTCAGATAAAGTGGTATTTAAGGCAGAATTTATTTTTTTAACAGGTTTTGTTTGAACCCGTAGTTTTGCATCTGGTGCTTTAACAACTTGCATAAACAGATTTTAGCAGAAAAAGTAACAATTTGAAATTCAGCCTCAAAAGGCGTCCCCTTTCGTGCGTAATTGCTTGAGTCTCCACATAAATACTTTGGCTTTGTTTCTGGCTGCATAATAGCCTTTGGTGTAATTTAGCGCCTCTTCTAAAACTTTTCTGTCTGTCTCTTTGGCCAATTTTATATAAAGAGAATAATGTTTTGTATCACCTAAAGTTTCTGCTAGGAAACAACCATAAAACTGAAATTCATGAGAGATGTTTTTAGGTCTATCTTTAAATTTTGCCTCAGCAATAGCCTGTGAGATCTTTTTCATGCGTATTATTTAGTTGCGGCAGATTCAGTTGCTTCTTTTAGCTGTTCTAAAGCTTCTTGGTAATTTGGTTTTAATTCAACTGCCTTTTTAAGATTTTCAATTTCTTCATCTTTTTTACCCTGAGTATTTAATACCAAAGCTTTGTTGTAGTAGAGTTTAGGATCAGTTGGAGCAAGTCTGATTGCGTTATCCAGTGCCTGAACAGTTAGATCAACATACTTTTTATCCCAAGCAGTTAGCTCAAAATATGTTCTAATTGCCGTTCTCCAAAATGACACATTATTGGGACTTTGTGTTAACACTCTTCTCATCTGAAACTCAGCTTCATCCCGAAGATCTGCAGACAAAGTCGCATCGGTTTCTTTTAATGCTGCGCTTGCTGCTGCAGCAGAATAGGCGAGTTCTGATCTAAAAAGAGGTTCTCCTTTGTTTAACTCTGAAGCAAGACTGAATAGATTGTATGCTTTTCCCGGGTTGCCTGAATCTGAGGCTTTTTCTCCTTTGCTAAAAATTGTATCAGCATACCAGAGTTGGAAAATGGAAAATAAAAGATAGAAAGTGGAGACAATTACAATACCTTGAGCAGCTTTAGCATAGAGAGGACGGCGGTAAATAAGAGGGTATAGGGTATAGGGTATAGGGTATAGTTTTTTTGGAAACACAAAATTTTTAGTAGAATCAGTAATAACAAAGACAAGTGCCGGGAAAAGGTAGAAAAAGATGGCAATTATTACC
>CAYSNN010000060.1:0-5959 GCA_964432475.1 uncultured Gammaproteobacteria bacterium | reverse complement strand
TTCTTCTATAGTTTCTCCTTGAGTGTGACAGCCCTGTAAAGATGGTACATAAGCCACATATCCCCCTTCAGGAGCCTCCTCATAAATTACTGAGAAAGATAGCACTTTTAAATCTTTATTTACCATGGCTCCACAATTATAACAGTCCCTTACCCTCTTGACAAGCAGAGAGAGAGTTAAATGGAAATATGGGCCTTAATTTAGAAGGAGGAGTTACTCCCTCAGAACAACAACCACTTCCTGATTTAAAGGAAACAATGAACGGAGTGGCGGAGCGATTAAAAATTAAGAATACTGAGTTAGGTGGACAATTACTTGGAATATTTGGGCAAGGAGAATCCGAAGCATTAATCTTTCCAGTTCCAGTTGAGAGTCAGGGTGGAGGAGATTCTGATGAAACAGCATTCTTTGCACCAAAAGGGATGTCTGATAACTTTTTAGTTGTGACAGAGGAAGGGTTCAAGTTAATTCAGGTAGATAAAACCAGAGAAATAGTAGATAGGCATGGGGGGAAGAGTGATCCACAACTAATTGCTAATATTGTACGAGAAGGACAAACTAATCCCAGTGAAAGACAGGCAGAATTAGGTTTGAGACGGGATGGTCTGTATTTAGATCCTTCTCTTCACGTTGCCACTATAGGGATGTCCCGGAGCGCACAGTTTCTAGGTAATTCTGTAAGATTAGTAGAAGAAGTTGATCCAGATTTGGTTGTAACAATTGTTAAAACTAATATGGATAGGATTGAAAGTATAAAAAGAGAGGAATTAGAAAGGAAACTAAAACCTAATATAGAAGCTGCTGGGAAATTGATGGGTCTACTTAAGACTTGACTAGCTTTGACTTCTAGTGTAAATTCTAAGATACTGCCTCTGAAAAATTTTCATGGAACTTATTTTTAATAATATAAACTATTTAATTTGGGCATCGGTTGGTACCGCACTCTTGTATGGAATCTGGTTGATTGTTGATGTGTTAAAACAGCCTTCAGGTGATGAAAAAATGCAGGAGATTGCCCAAGCAATCCAACTGGGTGCCTCAGCTTATTTACAAAGACAATATAAAGTAGTTTTGATAGTGGCTTTAGTGATTGCAGCTTTAATCTATTATGGTTTAGGCCAAAATGCGGCTACTGGATTTTTAGTAGGTAGCGCTTTGTCTGCTTTGGCCGGTTTTATAGGTATGAGTGTGGCAGTGCGGGCAAATGTCAGGGTTTCAGAGATTGCCAAAAAAGGGCTTTCCGAGGCTTTTGGGCTAGCTTATAAGGGCGGAGCAGTTACGGGATTTTTGGTTGTAGGGCTCGCCTTGGCTGCGGTTTACGGGTTTTATCAATATACCGGCGGAGATTTAAAGTCTTTGATTGGTTTAGGGTTTGGAGGCTCATTAATTTCAGTCTTTGCCCGTTTGGGGGGAGGAATTTTTACCAAAGGCGCAGATGTTGGAGCAGATTTGGTGGGTAAGGTGGAAGCAGGTATTCCGGAAGATGATCCAAGAAATCCGGCAGTTATTGCTGATAACGTTGGAGATAATGTCGGAGATGATGCAGGTATGGCTGCGGATATTTTTGAAACCTATATTGTAACTGCAATTGCCGCTATGATTTTAGGGCAACTTCTTTTCAGCGGTTTTGAAAACGCCGTCACTTTCCCGCTTGCAATATTGGCTATGGGAATTTTTGCATCAGTCATAGGATCGATATTTGTAAAGCTTGCAGATAAAAATATAATGGGGGCTTTATATAAAGGCATGATTATCACTGCCTTACTTTGCGCGTTATTTTTCTACCCTGTAACCTCTGTACTAATGGGAGAAAACGGACTATATTCTGTTTTTAATTTATATATTGCTTCACTTATCGGAGTTTTGGTTACAGCCGGAATGGTTTTGATTACGGAATATTATACCGGCACTAAATATGCTCCTGTTCAGAATTTAGCCAATTCCTCCAAAACCGGTCATGCTACAAACATCATCTCAGGGCTTGCTCTTTCGATGCGTTCGACTTTTTGGCCGATTGTTTTGATTTCCGGTGCAGTACTGTTAAGCTTTGCATTTGCAGGGCTTTACGGAGTGGCTTTAGCCGGTGTCACTATGTTATCTCTTGCAGGGATAGTTGTAGCAATAGATGCGTTTGGGCCGATTACAGATAATGCCGGCGGAATTGCTGAAATGGCAAATTTGCCCGGTAAAGTCCGTGCAGTTACAGATCCATTGGATGCTGTTGGTAATACTACTAAAGCTGTAACTAAAGGTTATGCAATAGGTTCTGCAGCGCTAGCTGCTATGGTGCTTTTTTCAGCTTACGCACAAGAGTTTTCGTCCGTAGGAAGAGAGCTAACTTTTTCTCTTTCAGATCCGAAGGTTTTAGCAGGGTTATTTATTGGTGGGTCATTGCCTTATCTGTTTGCTTCCTTTGCAATGGAGGCTGTAGGCAAAGCAGGTGGTGCTGTAGTGGAAGAGGTCAGAAGACAGTTTAAGCAGATTAAGGGGATAATGGAAGGAAAAGCTAAGCCTGATTACGCAAGGTGTGTGGAGATTGTTACAGCTTCAGCGCAAAAAGAGATGTTTGTGCCTGCTTTAATACCTGTCTTGTCTCCGGTTATTGTGGGATTTGTTTTAGGTCCGGTTGCTTTAGGGGGAATGCTTGTAGGGTCAATAGTCACAGGGATATTTGTAGCCGTATCCATGACAACCGGCGGGGCAGCTTGGGATAATGCTAAAAAGTATATAGAAACAGGAAAATTCGGCGGAAAAGGGTCTGAGGCTCACAAAGCAGCAGTCACAGGAGATACGGTTGGAGATCCGTATAAGGATACCGCCGGTCCTGCGATAAATCCTATGATTAAAGTTGTTAATATCGTTGCATTATTACTCGTACCGTTTCTTTGATAAATTTACTGAGTGGAGACTGGGGCAGGAGGGGTGGTTTGGCCGCCGGAGAGGGCGTTTTTGACTTCATTTACTACTTGATCAGGAGTGTATGATGCTTTAATTAAATAGGCTTGGGCCCCCAGTTCAAATCCTTCTTTGATAACTGCTTCCTGTCCTAAATTCGTAAGGAGCATCGTGATCATGGGGGAGTTTGGATTTTGGGTTTTGAATTCTCTTAAAAGCTGTAAGCCGTTTATGCCGGGCAACATGATATCCAGTAAAAGCAGATCAAAGGTTTCACTTTTTAATATATCTAACCCTGATTGTCCGTCAGCTGCACTTTTTACTAAAAACCCGGCTTTTGTCAATTGTCTGACATAAAGCTCCCTGATAAAATCTTCGTCTTCAACCAGTAGTATTTTTTTAGTGCTCGGATTCATTAAGATAATTGTACCTGAAGTTTGTATATCTATCAATCCCAAAAATCATCAAAAGTTTAGTGCACCGGATTGAATGGCCTGATTGACAAACTGTCTGCCATCTGTCATACCGGAACTTATTGTTGCAATAGGTAGTGTAAATGAGAATTTGCTTCCTTTGCCAAATTCAGACTCCACCCAGATTTTGCCATTAAGTTTGTCGAGGATAGACTTTGTGATGTATAAACCCAAGCCAGTCCCCTTACTCATTTTTTGAGACGCATTGGAAACCCTAAAGAATTTGTTAAATAGATGGGGAATGGCCTCTTTAGGGATACCCACTCCGTTGTCTGAAATTATTGTTGTTACCTCATTTGGTGAGACCGAGACAGATACCTCAACCTTGCCGCCCGTATTGGTGTAATTTATAGCATTGGCAACTAAGTTTGTAACAACTTCTGCTATTCTGATAGGGTCTGCCATAACTCTTGGAAGCGGTTGGCTGGGAGTGACTAAGTTTAAGACAATATTTTTAACGTTTGATTGGCTTTTTAAGTCTTCCACCCCTTTGGTTAGAATCGGTAAGTAATCAATAGGTTCTGCAGAAACAGACATCTGTTCCCTTTCGATTTTGTTAACATTCAGCAGGTTTTGGACAAGTGTCAAAAGCTGCTGGGAAGATACTAATGATTTGTCTACCAAATCTAATTCTTCCTTTGCTATTTTGTCTTTGTTTTCATTTATAAAAACAGATAAATAACCGATAATGGAGGTGAGGGGAGTTCTGAGTTCGTGTGAGGCCATAGAAACAAAATCCAGTTTCATCCTTTCCAATTCTTCCTCTTTAGATAAGTCATGAAGTATTAGGATGCAGCTTATGTTACTTTGTATCCCCTCCTTTGCTTTTGCAGTCATTAAATTAACCTTTAGCTGCCTGCCGTCTTTTCCAACCAATTTAGCTGACTTTCTAAAATTTTCCTGACAATAAGTACTTGCATATATCTCTTGTTCTGAGTCAAACAAATGAATAGTTTTGTCAATACTCTGACCTTGTAATTCTTGTATTGTAAAGCCTGTTATCTCCTCAGCTGCTTTGTTTGAGAGGATAATATTTTTGTTAAAATCTATGGCAATAATTCCATCTATGATTGATGCCAGAACTTCATCAAGTTTTGTCTTTTGTAAAACAGCTTTATCCTTTTCCTTCTCCACGTTTTGAAAAATTTGAGAGATTTTATCAAGCATAATATTAAATGATTTTCCAGCTACCTCGAATTCGTCTCCTGATCTTATATCTATCCTATGATTGAAATTACCTTTGCCTAAAATCTCGCTGCTGTTTATAAGATCCTTTAAGGGTTTTAGGAAAAGAGAAATGGTAAAGACTGTAAAAACTGCTGTCAAAATACCCGTAACTGCCGAAATGGCTAAATTGTTAAATAAGAATAAAACTATCAGCGGGGTTAGAATCCCTAAAACAGTAATAAATGCAAACTTAACAAATAAAGGGAAACGCATATAATTTAACAGTAGCAGAGCTTAATATTGGAATCAACCCTGATGAATTGATATAATTGCATCTAAAAGTATGGCGCATTAGTCAAGCGGTTAAGACGCTGCTTTCTCAAGGCAGAGGGAGGGGTTCGATTCCCCTATGCGCTACAAACACGTAGACTTACTTACTTCAATCATCTTCCTTACAGATTTTAAAGTATATCATGTCAAAATTTAGATATGGGTTCCTTTGTAGCCTGTTGTACGGTTTTGTTTACGCTTTTTACTTTTAATATTGATGGCAGTTTCATAAATCAAGCTATAGAAAACCCCCTCTCATTTTTTAAATCATTATTTTTTGCCAATAATTTACCCGTAAAAACAAGAGATACTAAAAGTTATACAGTAGCATTAGTAGGAGATTCGATGACTCAAGTGCGGGGATCAGCAGAAGGGCTTAGGGAAGCTTTAAAAAATTATTACCCAGATAAAGAGTTTGGTATCTTAAATTTTGGTATGGGGTCTACCTCAATCTTATCGGTTCCCGAGAGGTTAAAGAGTGAATCTAAGAGGGGTGCAGAGACTTTGCCGGCAATACTAGATACAAGGCCAGACATCATAATACTTGAATCTTTTGGTAACAATCCCTTGTCGCAATTTAACTTAGACGAAGGGTTAAAAAAACAAACAGAAACTTTAGATAAAATCTTAAAAATTATTAAGGAAAATAGACCGGACACAGTTTTAGTTTTTGAAGCGACGATCGCACCTTCAAAAGAAAGGTATGCTGAAGGAGCTGTTAATTTACTTCCTGAGCAAAGAAAACAGTGGGCAGACGAGCGGATTGCCTATATTAAAAATCATATAAATTATGCAAAATCTCATAATATTCCTTTAGTAAATGTTTACGAAAAAAGCTTAAATGATAAGGGAGATGGGCATATAGAATATTTAAACGGGAGTGATTTTATTCATCCTTCTCAAACAGGAGTCCAGTTAATTAATCAAAAAACAGCAGATTTAATATTTGAAAAAGAAATTATACCCCGCCTTTAACGCACATATACCCTCAAGACAAGTAAATTACGGTACACGAATTAATAAAATCCACCCCTAGGTTCTAGGGGTAAAAATTGATATTTTTGAATCTAAAATTCTTAAAAATACATCCTTAC
>CAYSNN010000059.1:0-6024 GCA_964432475.1 uncultured Gammaproteobacteria bacterium | reverse complement strand
CTTACCATTTTCCTACTTGAAATATTCATGCTTTAAGGTGTTAAACTATCAGTGCAAAAGATTCACGCGGTGAGAGTAATCCCCGTAAGATCTATTTGTAAAATTATGGTACGCTTTGTCCACCTTCACGGCCACACTGAATATTCGCTTCTTGACGGGTTATCCAAAATTCAACAACTGGTCAAAACAGCCAAAGAGTTAGGTATGGAAGCAATCGCTATAACAGACCATGGGGTGATGTATGGAGCGATTGAGTTTTATAAAGCTTGTAAAGAGGCAGGGATTAAACCAATAATTGGTTGTGAGATGTATATTGCCAAAAGGTCTCATACAGACAAAGAAGGCAAACTGGATTCAGAACCGTACCACTTAACGGTTTTAGCCAAAAACTATCAAGGCTATTTGAATTTGATGAAATTAACCACCATAGCTCATGTAGAAGGTTATTACTACCGTCCAAGGGTAGACAAAAAACTGCTTAAAGAATATAGCGGAGGTTTGATCGCCCTGTCAGGCTGTCCTTCGGGTGAATTTATCAGAAGTTTAGAAGAGGATAATTTTAAAAAGGGAGAAGAGGTTATCAAAAGCTATCTGGAGATTTTTGGGGAAGAGAATTTTTTCTTAGAGCTTCAGTATCACCCATATGAGCAGTCCTTAAATGAGGCAGTTGATGAAACAGTGAGGCGAGATATGAAGCGGCTTTTGGCTATACAAAAGATGACTAAAAAAGCGGTTTTGGAGCTTTCTCAAAAGTTAGGGATTAAGATAGTTGCCACCAACGATTTCCACTATATAAAAAAAGAAGATGCAGAGGCACAAGACGTACTGCTTTGTATCCAGACCGGTAAGTTTTTATCGGAAACAGAAAGGCTTCGGATGATCGATACGCCTGACTACTATGTTAAATCTCCCGAGGAGATGGCAGAAAACTTTAAAGATATCCCGGAGGCTTTGGAAAACACCGCTATTATTGCAGATCTGGTGAATATAGAAATCCCCTTGGGGGTTGCCAGGTTCCCGGTTTTCCAAACTCCCGAAGGGATGACTTCTATGGAATATTTGAGAGACTTAACTTATGAAAGGGGAGCGGAAAAGCTAAAAATGACAAGTGCTATTAAACAAAGGATTGAATATGAACTGGGAGTTATTGAGAAAACAAAATATGCGGATTATTTCTTGGTGGTTGCTGATTTTATGACTTGGGCACATGAGCGGGGAGTGATTACCAATACCCGGGGTTCTGCAGCAGGGTCTTTGGTTTTGTATTGCTTAGGGGTAACTAATTTAAACCCATTAGACTACCTGCTGCCTTTTGAGCGGTTTTTAACTATCTACAGGCCGACCCTGCCTGATATTGATGCCGATATTGCAGATGACAGAAGAGATGAAGTTATAAGATATGTCATGGATAAATACGGAGAAGATAGGGTGGCTCACATTGTTACTTTTGGAACAATGATGGGACGGGCAGCTGTGAGAGATGTGGGAAGGGTTCTAGGATTAAGCTACGGGGATGTTGATAAAATTGCCAAACTCGTGCCCCCGCCTCACCAGGGTTTTCACAAACCCTTATCGGATGCCATAAAAGAAGTTCCGGAACTTGCCAGTTTGCAAAGAGGTGATCCGCAGGTTAAAAAATTGCTGGAACTGGCAACCAAAATTGAAGGTACTGTCAGGCATGCCTCAGTCCATGCAGCAGGGATCGTAATTGCCCCGGATGATATTACAAACTTTACTCCCTTACAAAAAGAAGCCAGCGGAGAAAAATTGGTTTCACAATACGATATGTTTGCAGTGGAAGATGCGGGATTGGTGAAGATGGATCTTTTGGGAATCAGAAACTTGTCTATTTTGGGAAAAGCTGTTGAGTTTGTGCGGGAAAACCAACAAAAAGAAATTAATTTAAATAAAATTCCTCTTGATAACAAAAAGGCCTATGAGTTGTTAGCCAAGGGGGATACAATGGGTATTTTCCAGTTAAGCAGTTCAGGCATGACTAAGTACTTAGTTGAGCTTAAACCTTCCTCTATTGCCGATTTGGCTGCTATGGTGGCTTTATACCGTCCCGGTCCCTTAGGAGTTATCCCCGAATATATTGCCCGTAAAAATAATCCAAAACTTATTAAGTACTTGGATTTGAGGATGAAGGATTATATGTCTCAATCTTTGGGTCTTTTAGTTTACCAGGAAGACGTTTTGTACACAGCTATAAATTTGGCAGGTTATTCCTGGGAAGAAGCGGACAAGTTCAGAAAAGCCATGGGTAAGAAAAAGCCGGCAGAGATGGCCAAGCAAAAAGGGCATTTTGTGGAAGGGTGTGTACAAAATGGGATGAGGAAAGACAAAGCAGAACAATTATTTGCTTTGATTGCTCCCTTTGCCGCTTATGGATTCAATAAAGCTCACGCTGCCAGTTATGCCATGATTGCTTATCAAACAGCCTTTATGAAAGCCAACTTCCCGGTTGAGTTTATGGCAGCTGTAATGACTGAGGAATCAGGGGACACGGACAAAATTGCTGCAGCAATTGAGGAGTGTAAAAGATTAGGAATTGTGGTTTTGCCCTCAGATGTTAATAAATCAAAGATTGGTTTTGCCCTGGAAGTTTTACAGCATTTATCTGAGCAGGAACTTGAAAGAAGTCTGAGCGGAGAAGCTAACACAGAAACAAGCCTGCCTGCCGGCAGGCAGGGTATCAGGTTTGGGCTTTCAGCCATTAAAAACGTTGGAGAGTCCGCAATAGAGTCTATATTGGACGCCCGAAAAAAGGGTGAATTTATAAGTTTGTTTGATCTTTGCAAAAGAGTTGATACAAGGCTTGTAAATAGAAAGACCTTGGAAAGTTTGATTAAAGCAGGTGCTTTGGACCATTTTGGCAGCAGGGCTGCGCAGCTTTTAATTTTGGATCAGGTGCTTGAAGAGAGCCATAAGATAAATAAAAATAAACTTTCCGGACAAGTGTCTTTGTTTGGTATTGATGAGGAAACTGAGACTTTTGCTATAAAACTGCCTGATGTTGAAGAGCTGCCTCTAGAACAGCTGTTAATATTTGAAAAAGATTTATTAGGCTTCTACCTGCATGAACCCCCTTTTCTTATCTTATTGCAAAAAATTGAAGTGCATGTTTCTCTAAAAATTTCTGAAATTGCAGAAGAACATATCGGAAAGAAATTAGTTTTAGGTGGGGTTATCTCAAATGTTAAAAAGGTAATAACTAAAAAAAGCTCTAAGGAGATGGCTTTTATTAAAATATCAGACGGTGTATCCAGTATTGAAGCAGTAGTTTTTCCGACTACCTTTGAGGAAAGTAAACAATTTTTAATTAAGGATCAGGTAGTAATCAGCATCGGCAGAATTGATAAAAGAGAAGAAGAACTGTCTTTGGTAATTGAAAAAATGACTATCTTTGATCCGGATAATGTTCCCCAGGAGTTTGTGCAATCTAAGGCAGGAAAATTTGTTGAGATATATGTTCCAAAGGGTACAGAAGTAAGTGTTTTGCAAACTATCAACAGGACTTTGCGTACTTACCCCGGAAATACGCCGGTTACACTGCTTTTACCAAATGGGGGAACGGAGCCTCGCAGAATGAATTTGCCGTTTACCATTAATTTGGATCCTAATTTGGAAACAGAAATAAAAAAAATACTGGGTACAGGGTCTTTTAGGATAATTTAACCGAAGTTATTGTGCGCAGTCCGGCTTTATGTTAAAATCTGGAAATGCTCTCAGTAAAATACAATGAGACGGATATTCATATAGGCGATACTGTTAGAGTTCACTCCAAAGTAGTGGAGGGGGACAAAACCCGTATTCAAATTTTTGAAGGGGTTTTAATAAGAATTCAAGGCAGGGCAGAAAATAGGACTTTCACAGTCAGAAAAATAGGAGCAGGTAGTATAGGAGTGGAAAGAACCTGGCCATTAGAAGCAAGAAGCTTAGTTAAAATTGAAGTTAAGAAAAAAACTACCGGTGTCAGAAGATCAAAACTATACTACCTTCGTGACTTAACAGGCAAACAGGCAGTAAGGGTATAAGTGATTACTCCCACCCTGGATATTGAGACTAAACTTTGGAAATCAGGGTATTCTTATATATGTGGTATTGATGAAGTAGGTAGGGGTTGTTTTGCCGGACCTGTGGTGGTGGGAGCTGTAATTTTTCCTAAAGACTGTTTAGTTTTAAAAGGAGTGGCTGACTCTAAATTGTTAAAGCCCAGACAAAGGGAGAGGTTAGCAGAAGGCATAAGGCGTGAAGCGTTAAGTTGGGCTGTAGCAGAAATTAGTGTATCCGTAATAAATAAAATCGGTATAGGTAAAGCTACTCAGATGGCTTTTAGAAAAGCACTTCGATTACTCTCAGTGCAAGCTGACTATGTTTTAATCGACGCATTTTACATAAAACATTTAAACAGAAAAAAACAGAAAGCTGTTAAAGACGGTGATACGATTTGTGCTTCAATTTCTGCAGCATCAATTATAGCTAAAGTACACCGGGATAAATTAATGAAAAAGTTACACCAAAAATACCCCAAATACGGTTTTAGTAAACATAAAGGATACGGAACAAAATTACACCAGGAAGCAATCAAATTATATGGATTAACCAGAATTCACAGAACATCATTTAACCTGCAGAAATTTCTTTAGAGAGATTATTTCTTTTTAAAGTGGTTTGTGGGTTTAGAACCTACTGCAAAAGGGATTTCTTCCCAATCATGCACTTTACGGACCTTTTTATTTAAAGTCCAAACAGTCTCCAAAAGATTAGGATCCACTTTCAAATCTTTTGCCCGTCCAATTAATGCCACCAAATCTTTAGGAAAACATTTCCCCCCAAAACCTCTGGCTGTTGTGACATCCATATGATAAGGCCCGATTCTTTTGTCTGCTGCAACCATACTCTTTACTTCCTCATATTTAATTCCCAAAGCAGTGCAAATATCAAACATCTCGTTGGCAAACATGACTTTGGTTGAAAGGTAGGCATTGGCCATATATTTGACCATTTCTGCAGTGGTAGTGTCTGTTTGGAAAATTTTTTGGGTAGGAAATCTTTGTCTAAAAAGAGCAATGACTCTTCTTGAGGTTAAATCATTATTTGCCCCAATAACAGTTCTGTCTGCGCTGACAAAATCCTGTAAATAGTTTGCCTCAGTTAAAAATTCCGGGCTAAAAGCAAAATTTGATTTTGGATATTTTTCTTCAAATTTTTTGGTAGTACCCGGGACAACAGTTGATTTAATGACAATAATTTTATCGGTGTTATCAGTCAAAGGTGTGATTTTGGCAATTGTGTCATCAATGATAGACAAATCAATGCCTGTTTCATCTTCCCTCATTGGGGTAGGAAGACAGACAAATATAAACTCACTGTCTTTAATCATTTTTTCCAAAGGAGTGCTGTCTTTATATTTATCGTAGTACTCAATTTGATATTTAGAGGAAACATCCGGCTGGGAAAAGCCGTAAGCTAAGGCTTGGCCTACAATCCCAAACCCAATAATGCCGATATTTGCAGGACTGATCCAGTCAGACGAGAATCCGTTTGTTGCATTTGCCATTGATGTAACGAGTATATATAAAGGCAGAAATTTTGTCAAAAGGCAAATAAAAAGATATACTACTTTGCATGAAAGTGATTAAAAAAGTAGCTTTGGCAGTATTTAAGGATAAAAAGATACTGCAAGTCAGAAGCAAGAAGCAGTCGGATGTTTTCTATACACTAGGTGGAAAAATAGAAGCAGGGGAAGATGATTTAGCTTGTTTGAAAAGGGAAATTAAAGAGGAAATTGGGTGTGAAATAGACGAATCTTCGATTAAGTTTTTAAAAGAGTTTGAGGATGTGGCCCACGGAGGAGAAGATAGACTGCTTAATGTACGTATATATGAAGGGAAACTAATTGGTGAACCAAGGCCTTCATCAGAAATTGTGGAAATTGGATATTTTGATACAAATTCAGATAAAAAACATCTGTCAGTTATCGCCCAACGTACAATTTTCCCCTGGCTCAAAGAACACGGG
>CAYSNN010000058.1:0-6399 GCA_964432475.1 uncultured Gammaproteobacteria bacterium | reverse complement strand
TGGGAAAATTAAAGAAGATTTAATACTGCCGATCTCCTGAATCTTTTTGGCGGTCTCTTCTGTTTCATTCGGTAGTAAAATATCGTAGAGCTTTGTAGTGGTGTAAGCCCTCTTATCAGCTATCGCCTTTATACCCAAATTTCTTGTTTCGTTAAGGCTTATTTCCGTTTTCTCGAAAGGTACTCTCTGTAAAGTTTTACCTTCATTTGTAGTGGAAGTCCGGGAAATGGCAATCCTTCTTAAGACATTTCTGGTCCTATCAATTACAGCCAGTACCCCAATATTAAACCCCAGCTCGTAAGCAATTGCATCCGTCACCTTTTGAGCTACGTCTTCCAAACCTAAAGACGCCATCATAATTTCGTCCAACTTTCTTAGAGTAATTAAGGCTTTATTTTTGGCTTTCATATCGTGAAGAATTATTTTTCTGGTAGCAAAAGAGGTAATTAAAATAACTACAAAAAAGATGGATAAAACCAGGACAATGACAATCACATAAATATGATAACAGAAAACTAAGCAGCTTTTCTAAGACCGGCTAAAGCCCTATTTAAACGCATTCCGAGAATCGTAATCAAAGCTTCCCACTCCCGTTCAGGAAATTTGTAGACCGTCACACCCTGCGGAACTGTAATTTTCCCAAAGATTGGTTCCAAAACCCGCTCGTGTTTACTACCTCTTCTAACAAGCTCTACAGGGTCTTTTAGTAATCTAACAATAGTTGGAGAAACCATATGCCTTAAATAAGGAATTGGGTGAACCAATGGTGTATCCTCCATAAGTAATAGATCAATGCCGTCTTGCAAGGTCTCTTTCCATTCAGTATGTTCTGTCACCGGAAAGGTGTCTTTACCTGTTGGATTGGCGGAAGTAGCAAACGCTATTCTATGGTATTTTCTCCAAAGAACTTCATATGTCCGGGCGTATAAATTATTTCGGTCGTCCGTATCACCGCCCCCGATATAAACCACCTTTCTACCTTGTTCATCTATTGAGGTTACCCAATCGCCTAAATGAGGCTGAGCCTCAAGGTGAAAACCCATCGGCATTCTGCGAAGAATACTCCCTAAAATATCCGCCGGCTGCATCCTAAACCTTTCGGCTGCTCTCATTAGGGCTGGAGAAGAATCCGGCACTATCACTTCCCTGACTACTTCGGGTATGACGGAGATTGACAGCGGCTGATCGACCGGCCGGCCTTTAAGTCTATTGGCTCTCAAAGCAACTACCTTATCATCAGCCACCCCCATCAGAACAAAGATTCTTCTTTGAGACGTACCCCAAGTTGTAGATATTAAACCACCTGCATTTAAAATATCCGCAGCTAAAGTGGCAGCATTTCCAATATCTCTCGGATCGTTTAGGTTAACTCTTTTAAAAGAAACTGAGCGTTCAGCAACAATCATATATCTATTATCTATATTAACCTTTTTTGGCCAACAGATGCCAAAGGTATCTCTTGCCTTTGTGGTCTGGATGAGGATGCTCCTTTAATAGCAATTCTACATCTGGAAAATATGGTTTGATTGCTTCCACCAATTGATGTCCTCTAGCAAAGTGATATCCGTACCCATCATTGATAGCCAAGTGAGGACGAGGAGTACCATCGTGATCATTTCTGAAGACCACCCAATCCTCTTCCATATCTCTAATAGGATAACCATAAAAGTCCTTATCTTCCTTGCTGAAAGTCACAATTAAAATTTCATTTCTTACCACTCTGGCTACTTCTGCAAAATATCTCTGCCAATCCTTTTTGTGAATATGAGTAAAACACAAATAGTCATGAGCTGCATCAATAGATTGATCAGGTAAAGGTAAATTCAAAGCGTCACCTCTAACCAATGATATTCGTTGTCTGACTGACAAACGTTGTCTGTCAACTGCCTTTCTGGCGGATATTAACCCTGGTTCCGCATAATCAAGTCCTATCACTCTTAACCACCTGTTTCTCTCGGCAATTTCAATAGCTTTTTCCGCCCCGCCTGTTCCAATGTCCAGAAGACTTTTAGCATCTATGACTAATTCTTTAGTGAATTGAGATAAAGGGTGTCCCCTCCAATGTCCAATGCCCTGTCTGTAATTGGCAGCAAATTGTTGGCGTTGCGCTGAGTAGTCAATAGGTCCACTATCACCTTCAGGAAAAACTCTCATAAGTTATTACTTAAGTATACTTGCAATAAAGCGTTATGTCAAAACTATGGGGCCTGGCTTATAATCATTCTTCAGCCTTATTCATACCCCTAGCTCTAATTTGTTCAAGATAATACTCCTTTAATAATCTCTTTTGCAATGCCTTGTACTTCCTCAAACCGCATGGTATTAAACATTGGCATACCTGGTAATTCCTGTCTCACCCTTTCACGAGTAGCCACAAAGTTTCTATCTTTTGGATCTGCTAAAAAAATTGGTATTGTAGGTGCGTATCTTCGAAGATAACTTACAGCACCCATCATTCCCATAACATCACCGGCAACAACAGCTACAGCTATAACACACCTCATAATCTCTGTATCGCCAAGCAAGGTAGGAATATTTGCTTCAATAGGATCACCACCTGCTTCTGCCACAATTATATCTGGACTTTCTGAGTTTATGCGATTAAATAGAGTATAGGTTGCTTTTGTGAATCTTTCAGAACCGGTATAGGTTGTTGCAAGTCCTACATCCGGAAAATCTAACCAAGGACAAGCACCTGCATCCCTAAGAGCGAGAATATCTCTCATTCGCCCTGTCCCGGCAAATTTCGTCCCAGCAACCTGCATACCCTCTGCTCGCAAAGCTCTAATAAGAGAAGCTGCTGTAGTAGTCTTCCCTACTTCCGCGCTTGTACCACACACCATAACTATGGGAGCAGACGGACGTAAAGATTCATGCCAAGGGCCACATATTTCTTCTAGATTAAGCGGATTACCACCCCTCTGTAACAATCCTAAAGGCTTTAATGTAAATGGCTCCTGTCGTAACCTCTGAGGAATACCAGTATTTATTCCAATAACACCCCCTGTTGAGAGTAAGTGAACTATTGTATCCCCACAAAGCATAATCCCCTCCGCAGGTACTACTCCCGACTCTGATGTACCGCTAAACCTATTCGCCAGCACACCAACAAACCTATCTCTGGCATGGATACGCTCATCCCGCCCAGCTTGATTCTCAACACGGGTAGTAGAACCAAACTCCGATAATGCCTCTACCACAATCAGATCGCCTTCTCTTCCTACGCCTTGTACCAACTGAAGATTAGCATTCCACTCATCAGGAGGCCTCCGAACATTTGACGCTATACATTTTACCGATATACCTGCAAGCTCTACTTGCTGTCCAGTTAGAGGTCTTCTGTGTAATTCTGTATCTATAGTATTCATCTTTTGTAATTAATATACCAATCAATACAAAGTCGCAACCGAGTACAGTACAACAAATACCTGCTTTAACCCTAAACAAAAGGATTTCTTTTCCATATACTCGCTTAAAGAATGCGTGTTCCAGCCAATACTTGTACCGATAGTAACTGTTGGAATATTTACTGCTAAAGATACATCGCCATCTGTATTACCACTATCATAACGAGAAGTAATACCTAAACTTTTTTGAGCTTCGTTTACTAAAAGACATAGCGGATGTGTAGCTGAAATGAATCCTGGCGGATTATCTGTATATATTTCACTTTTTATCTTGACGTTAGGATAGATATTTTCATAGTAATCAATAATTGTTTGCAATGATTTTTTTGTCTTCTCAAAAGAATGTTTATCCTCTGAGCGGACTTCTAATAGCGCGAAAGCTTGTTTTGCAATGACGTTTACTCCTTCTCCTCCGGATATTTTTCCAATATTAAATGTCGTTTTGTCCCCTTTTTGTGGTAGTTTTATCCGAGAAAAATCTCTTATTATATTAGCAATAATAACTATAGCATTCGGTCTACCAAAATCTCTAAAACTATGTCCTCCTTCTTTAGTTTCTACTGAAAGTTCCAGCCGATACTGACCAACACTCTTATGCGTTAAACGACCAATATTATGACTTTCTACATTCACAACTGCCTTTATCTCCTCACCATACTTTTTGATTACCTCCTTCATCCCCTTCTTCCCACCTAATCCTTCCTCGCCAACCGTAAATGCAACAATAATGTCATTAGAGAAATGTATATCATACTCTTTAACCACCCTAAAAAACGTTAATAATCCCACCACACCCGCACCGTTATCGCATATACCATGCCCATATATATATCGACTATTTTGTTTTATCAATATCTCTTTATCATCTGTCCGACAAGCAGTGTCTGTGTGAGCAACAAAAAGAATTTTTTTCATCGTCTTCTGAAACGTAGGTTTACCCGGTAACATAACAATACAGTTACCTATGTTATCAATATAAGTATCTACAAATCCTAGTTGTTGGAGTATTTTTTGAATAGAGGAAATTTTATCAACTTCCTGTCCCGTTGAAGAAGGTATTTTTGATATTTTAATAAGTAGATCAAATAATCGTTCTTGCTCCTGATCTATTTCTGAAAGTATATTGTTAAGATTAGTCATAATGATTTTATTGTCTTCATAAATCTTCGTTTTATGAATTCCCCATTAAAGGGAAGGCGAAGTGAAGGCTTACCGTCCTCGCTAACCTTTATATGATAGGTCTGAAAGAATTGAGAAAAGTTAAAATCTTTTGAGCATGTTTTTTGACCACCCGTGGATATATAACATTCATTATCGATTACATAATGCCTAAGATTCTTCAATTTTAAATAATTAGTTAAGACTAAACTGCCTAAGTTCATTAAAGCTGCTCCATCTCCTGAAATAACAGTTATCGATGTTTTCGTATTCAAAGCAAGTCCTATACCTATAGAAAGAGCATATCCCATCGAACCAGCCATATAGAAGTTTTCTGGCCTATCTTTTGATGCATAAACATCCCTACTAAGAAATCCTGTTGTTACAACCAACAATTCATTAGGTTTGAGCTTTTTTAATATAATCTTTACGGCTTCAATCCTTGTCATTATTATTTACTCTTCCTCAACTATCGTTACATATTTGTCATATTCTAGATCTTTCAGCAACTTATAAAAAACCTTGTACATAAATTCATGCTCAAAGGGAGTTTTTCTTAAACTGATAAGCAAGTGTATATGAATTTTATATGGCTTAAGAAGACTTGTTATCCCATTGACTATGTTACCTAAGCCGCTGCTTTGTAAAAAAACTAATGGCTTTTTGCCAACAAAATACGCACCCACAGCCACTCCCAGTGCGCCATCTTCTTTTGTAGCTGGTATATATACTAGCTCGGGATCATGCTCAATTTCATAAATAAACTCCTTTATACCAGAACAAGGAACGCCTACAAAGAAATTATATCCTTTCTTTTTAAAATGTTTATATAATGAATCTTTCATACAGTTTTGCATTGATACTTTTTTTCTAGTAACAGTATCTTTTCTACACCAACAAGATCGAAAATATGAGATAAATTAGGAATAGTCTCATCTATATTTATTCTTGTTTGTTCCCCTGAAAGAGATTTTAATGTATCCTCCATAGCACCTATAGCTGAACGGATTAATTGATTTGCATAAATAATGTATACGAAACCCGCTTCCGCTAAAACAGAGATTGGTGTAGAGAAATAAGTAGTCGGTATGGCTACCAAAGGAGTTTTTAACTTCCAGCTTAGGGCAAATTGTAGGATCTCGTCGGAAGTCTTCTGCTTGGAATGTATGACTATAGCATCGGCACCAGCTTTCGCATATGCCGTTGCTCTATTTAACGCCTCTTTTTGCCCCAACCCTGCAATTAACGCTTCTGTTCTAGCAAACACTAGAAACTTTTTGCTTAATCTTTGTTCAGTAGCAACTTTTATTTTAGCCACATGCTCTTTAACGTTAATCAGTTCACGCTTAACTCCACTGTAAAAACTGCATCTTTTCGGAAAAATATTATCTTCTATACAAATACCTTTTACACCAATTTTTTCGTATTCTCTTACAAGCCTTTGAATAATAACAATATCTCCATATCCGCTATCGCAATCGGCAATAACAGGTAAAGAAGTAATATTGAGGATTTTCCTTAAAATATCGATATTTTCACTCAGTGTTAGCAGATTGACATCAGGAACTCCATGAGTTGTTGAAAATCCAAAACCGCTTGCCCATAACATCTTGAATCCAGCTTTTTCGGCCAATAGTGCACTTAACGCATCATGAATACCGATCAGAATTTTAGGTTTTCTTTTCATGTCTTTTTTATTAATCATTTATCACTTTTGTCTCCAGGTGCCTCAGATATTACTCCTTTTGGCAAAATGGTTACATCGGTTCTATTACTAAGAACAACCATCGTGAGCTCTGGAAAACGGATATAAGGATCTTCTAATTTTCCAACC
>CAYSNN010000057.1:4316-6487 GCA_964432475.1 uncultured Gammaproteobacteria bacterium | reverse complement strand
GGTAAAACATCTTTCTGAAGTTTTTTTAACTGTTTTATTTTTTTATCTAAATCTTTGGGATCACAAAGGTCTGATTTTGTCAGAAGAATAATTTGTTTTTTCCCTGCAAGTTCGGGGTTAAATTCTTTTAACTCTTTCATAATTACTTTGAAATCACCAACTAAATCCTGTGTTTCAGCAGAGATGCAGTGGATTAGCAGTGAGACTTTCTCAATATGCTTTAAAAACTTGAGTCCTAATCCTTTACCCTGGGATGCCCCCTCTATTAAACCCGGAATATCTGCTATGACTTTACCTTCAAAAACCCCTAAATTCGGCTCTAAAGTTGTAAAGGGGTAATCTGCAACTTTAACATCTGTATTTGTTAACTCATTTAGTAAGCTACTTTTACCCGCATTCGGCAAACCGATCAGTCCGAAGTCTGCAATCAGCCGCACTATAATTTTAAAATGCCTTTTTTGGCCAGGCCTGCCTTTTTCCGCATAGGTTGGAGTTGTATTTCTGGAAGATCTGAATTCAAAGTTTCCCCTGCCCCCTTTCCCTCCTTTGCAAAGCAAAATTTCCTGATCTTTTTGAGTTAATTCAAATGCCTCATTATTATCCTGATCTGTTAAAAGTGAGCCCTCCGGCAAACCAAGCTTTAAGTCTTCACCTGCCTGCCCGGTTTGATTTCTCCTTCTTCCGTTTTTACCATCTTCTGCAGAAATTAGTTTTTTTCCGACAAATTGATTTAAGTTAGAAATTTGACTGCTTACAAAAGTTAGTAAATCTCCCCCATTTCCTCCGCTGCCCCCATCAGGACCGCTCTTTTTACCGGGCAAAAAGGAAACTAAACCATCTCCCCCATCTCCTGCTCTAAATGTAATTTCTATTTCATCCGTAAACATCTTCTTCTCCATAATACTAAAATCCCAAATAAAAATACTATGACTGCCCCAACTCTTATAGCAAAAGCTGTTCCGAAATGCTCAGACAACCAACCTATCTGCAAACTACCCAAAGGAGCAAGACCTAAAAACATCAACACATATATACTCATTACTCGTCCCCTAACCTCATCTGATACCGTATGCTGAACAGTTGTATTCATCATGGCATATTGGGTAAGCAGACCTAATCCTGAAAAAAATAAAAATACTAAGGCCATAAAAAAATTAGAAGTAAAAGTAAAAAGCAAAAGACTTAAAGAAAAAACAGTATTACCTCCTATAATAAAGATTACAGGAGAAAATTTATTTGCAAGTAATGATACTACAAAAGTTGCCAGCAAAGCCCCTGCCCCGCTTGCCATATAAAGATAGCCAAGACCTGTTGCATCGGTATGAAAAGTATTTTGTGCAATCACCGGCAAGACTATTGCGTGAGACCAGCCAAAGACAGAAACCACTCCTACAAATATTAAAAGAGTACTAATTACAGGATGATTAAAAGAGTACTTTAAACCCTGCTTAATGGCCTCAATCGGATGCTGGTCATTTGGGTAAACAATGTCTTTCGCTTTCATTAAAAGTAAAGCAGCAATTACTGCTATATAACTCACTCCGTTTACAAGAAACGCTCCTCCTATTCCAACAAGCGCGATTAATGCACCGGCAACACCGGGGCCGATCACTCTTGCTGCATTAAAGATACCGGAATTTAAAGCAATGGCAGAAGACAGCTGGGGCCTTGAGACAATTTCCGGCACAAAAGCTTGTCTGGCCGGAATATCTATAGCATTTAATACCCCTAAAAGAAAGGCTAAAATTCCAATCTGGATTACATTAATAATATTTAAAACAGTTAAAATACCCAATGTAAAAGCCAAAATCATGGATCCAAATTGAGTCAGCAAAAGTATGTTTTTTTTAGGGAATTTGTCTACTAAGACTCCTCCGAATAAGGAAAAAAGCAGGGTGGGCAATGTACCTGCCGCTGCAATTACACCCACCAAAAATGCAGAATTTGTCAGTTTAAATACCAGCCAACCTTCAGCTATAATTTGCAGCCAAGTCCCGATTAAGGAAATCAGTTGTCCCCAAAAATATAATTGGTAATTATTATTGCTTAAAGCCGGGAAAAGCACAAAAGGTGATTTTTTACTCATGAGGTTAGGCTATATTATACCTAAAATTTATCTTTTCACGCTAGACACCCTCCGGGTGGATTACGTTCCCACCCTTTCTTCTAAT
>CAYSNN010000057.1:0-4306 GCA_964432475.1 uncultured Gammaproteobacteria bacterium | reverse complement strand
TTCTTTGGCAAAAAGAAGAGGTGCGAACCTAATACACCTGGAGGGTGGATAATATCTATGAAGCTCTAAGGGATCGATCCAAACACATGCTTTGCATTGCAGTAACAACGTCATATGGGTCAACATCCTTAGTGTAAGCACCTACCCTGGGCATTACTACCAGACCTTTTGTAGGACCATAAAAACCTTGGTCATAACATAGGCTCCCCAAGACTACGGACGGTGTTCCGACTGCAGGCCCAGCGTGTCCGGCCGGCATGCTATCACACCCCAAAATGATGCCATGATGTTCTGATAATTCTTGTAGAAATGCTATAAATGAACCTAAAGTCCAATCGTAATTTAATTTCACTTGAGACATAGGCACTTTCGAAACTTGCAGGCCCAAATCGAGTGCTTGCATAGCTAACCTCAAAGTCATCTCTCCTTGTGCTGTGTCGGAGGGCTCAATAAATGTTATACTCCGAGCTACAGTTGGTACACCGGCTAAACCATTTATAACCTCACTCCATCTTGCCTCAGGATAAAATTTAGTTTCCATCTTATAACCGTTGGTGGCTACCCCCGGATGTAAATAAATCGGAGGACAATCTGCATTACCGGAATAGTGGCCAAAACAACCATATTTACCAATAACCTCTTGTGCTATAAATCTATCATCAGATGTCGGATATAAATAGGCTTCAGGAAATTCAGTCCAATTTAAGGCGTTGTCAAAACCGGTTAATGCTGCTGTTGTTTGTAAAGCTTGAAGTTGGTGTACACCTTTTTTAGACCAAATTTTCGGCATTATGTGACCTCTTTGAGCATCAGGCCTTACTGCGCGTTTAACCAAGTCAGCTCCTTCTGTATTCATTATTTCTCCATTGCTATCTATTTTTATTAGAACCGGCATGTGAGCATTCAGAGGAAATAAGCAAGGCGTTTCCCCAACTTGACTGTTTATAAACCGAAGTAATTGTGAATTCCAAGGATATACGGGTGAAGCCTCTACCTCTCCCGGTATAATTACAACCTCGACATCCGGGTCCTGCGTACCTTGAAATAAATCTCCATGAGGTGTGAGTATTTTTACCTTCTTACCTTCTGCCCTGATAGCTCGTACAAGTCTGGTTGCTTCAAGCATATCTCCTATATAACCTTGCGCATAACCATCTTGTCTACCGTCTAACACGATGCCAACTGTATCGGATGAAGCTAATATTCTCCTGTTTATTTCGTGAAGATTTCTTGTAAATTCAGCTACCAAAGAACGTGGAGATACCAATGCTCTGCCTGCCTGATCAACTTCATCTGCTGTTAAAGGTCTAACATCTGATCTATAGGTAAAACTCGATACATTATATACTTTTAAGCTAAACCAGGGGATTCCCAATCTGCTATCCAATTCAGGCTTAATTCCAACACTTGTCTCAGTATTCATGTATATATTATAGGGTATTTTAGAATAAAATTCAAGTTAAACTTTGGGCAAGTATTTTCTCATTGAATAATGAGCATGAAACGTCTTTTAAAAATCGATAGGTTTTAGACCAATTTTGTCAAATAATTTAGTCTTTTCTCCATCCATGATATTAGCATATTCATTGTCTGATTGCTGCATAGAAATTTGATCAAGTTGGTTAAAAGTGATCCCTGGTTTTAAATATTTCTTGGCATCAGGGATATTCTTTAAGGCTTCATATGGAGTGAGGTAGGTTTTGTAGATCTTTTTCTGTTTGCCCTTAGAGTTTGTGGTAATGGTAGCAAATCCACAAGGTCTATGGAAGTTTAAGTATGGGTTAAAAACTTTTAAGTAAAAGTCATTAATCTCTGGTGCATATTTCTGGTGGATGTAGAAATACCCCATGTGCTTCCTGATGATTGAGCCATTTTTAGATTCTACCAGAGCATTGTCATTAGTCTGTCTGGCTCTAGATTTGGTTAGTTTAATCAGCAGCTTGTTTAAAAGTCTTGCAACAGTATGGTTAATATACTCACTGCCATTATCTGTATGAAACTCAACAATACAGAAAGGATACTGTTCAAGTATTAGTTTGAGGATTGGTTCAAGGTAGGCCTCTGAAATTTGCTCAACCGATGCAATAATCTCCCATTGAGTGACTTCATCTACTGAGTTGATGTGGTAGACTCCCTTAACCAGTTTTTCTCCATTCTCTGAGGCTAAATCACCCTGATGGACAGTATCTATCCTGATATATCCGGGTCTGCCACAAGGTTGTGGTTTTGCTCTTTCGCCAATATTTCTCTGGACTGCTTGAGTATTTTTAAAGGTTAAACTTTTAGATAAATATATCCTGGTTCCTCTTAACCTGTAGATGTGAGCAACTGAAATATGGCTGATTTTCTCATACTCAGCTTTACCATATTTTTGGTACTCCCTGATTAAAATTTGCCTGGTGGCATAACCGTTAAGCCTTTGATGGATATTGTCAGTTTTACAAAGCAGGGCAATATCTGCCGGAGTATACCTGGTTGGAAAAGAATGCCTTTCATACTCTGTAAAAACCAGCTTCCCTTTTAAATATTTAGCTATTAATCTTGAGAGTTGGGCATTTGAATAACCGGTAATCTTTTGGATATATTCCCTGATCTCTCCTCTTTTACCCTTCCTTAACTTTCTGAAATTGAATCTGTTTAAAACCTCTTTAACCCATTCATACTTTTGTTTCTTGGAACTACCTGAAAACTTAACAGGAGGTATACCATTTAGGAATTTTCCCAGAGCATTAAAGTTATCTAAGTTTGTATCAATCATAGTAATATTCATAACCTATGATTTTACAAGACATTAGCCTCTACATGCTCATCTTGCATTAGAATTACCTAATATTTCATGCTCATCTTGTATGAGACAAGACTGGGCATATATTCTTTGATGATTAAATGATACAATGCTAGCTATGGGAAATTTTAATCGGGGTAGATCTGGAGGAGGAAGCTTTGAGAGAAGGGGTTTTAGGGACAGAGACTCAAGAGGGCCTGCTCAAATGCACCAGGCAGTTTGTGATAATTGCAAAAGAGACTGTGAAGTGCCCTTCAGACCAACCAGTGGTAAACCTATTTTCTGCAGCAACTGTTTTGAAAGCAGAAGAGAAGACGGAGGCAGAAGCAGAGACAGGTTTCAATCCCGGCCTCAAACAAACCAGTTTACCGGCGGCATAACAAAAGAGCAGTTTGAACAGTTAAACAGCAAGCTTGATAAGATATTAATAATGTTAACTCCTAAGGCACCCAAGAAAAAACCTTCAGAAGAAACAAGTATGTTGCAGACGCAATGAAAACATGCAGCAACCCATAATTACTCTTACCAGTGATTTTGGAGTACAAAGCCAGGGTGTTGGTAATATGGAGGGAGTAATTTTACAGATTGCACCTTCTGCCCGTGTTATTCACCTGATGCACGGTCTTCCAAGTTTCAACATTAAAGCAGGAGCCCGCACTATGGAAGTAGTCGCATATATGCCGGTTGGTTTCCATGTTTGTGTAGTAGATCCCGGTGTTGGCACATCCCGTAAACCAATAATTATTCAGGTCAAAAGAGGGGATTATTTCATTGGTCCTGACAACGGAGTTTTACTTCCGGCAATAAATATTCTGGGTGGAGCAAAAAAGATTGTGGAATCCAAAACTGATGATTCAACCTGTTTCACCAATTTTTCATGGCAGACATATTTTTGCACCGGCTGCTGCACATCTTGCATCCGGTGTGCTTATAGAGGAATTTGGGGCTGAGTTAGAATTTAACAAGCTCGTACCTGCTCCCTACCCCGAAGCTGAAATTCAAGATGGCAAAATTAATGCCGAGGTTATAAATATTAATAAGTTCGGTTCCTTAAATCTAAATATTTTACATGCAACTTGGGATAAATTGGGTTTATTACAAAAACAAACTGTTCAGGTACAATTTAAAGGGCAGTCATTAAACCTGCCATTTATTGAGACTTTTGGGCAGGTAGAAAAAGATCAGCCGTTAATTTTAAAAGATGACTACGGCAGAGTAGAAATCGCCATTAATTTAGGCAGCTTTGCCCAAAAATATAATATTGAAGTGGGAGACACCTTTCAGATTAAAAAATCCTCATTTGCCCAAAACGTTTAAATATGCGAGTAGAAACAAATGGTGCTTCTTCCAATCCAAATATATTAATACTTTATTCCCTAACCGGAGGCGGTCATCTTAGGGTAGCAACCTCACTGAATCGAGAATTCAAGAAACATGACTGTCGCACTGTTATGCATGATGGTTTAGAGGATCTCCCCTTTAATATCCGCACGGATCCGGCTCTGGGATTTTCTATGCTTA
>CAYSNN010000056.1:0-6508 GCA_964432475.1 uncultured Gammaproteobacteria bacterium | reverse complement strand
TGAGTCACCCAAAAATTCCAGCCGTTCATTTGATTCAATATTTAACCTGACTTCGTTTAAATAAGACCTGTGATAAAAGGCTTGCTCTAAAAGTTTGCGGTTTGTAAACTTTAAATTTATTTTCGTGAGCAGGGCGTCGAACTCATTTTGTTGCATCAGTCTAATAGATTATCCTCAACTAAACTTATTAAATCCTCGATTTTATTTATATGTTCAACCTCTTTAGGGTCGAAGCTGATATTAAACTTTTGAGATAAATCTGCTAAAAGGTCATTTAACTCAATAGGTCCTAAACCTAACTCTTCCCGTAAAAGAGCTTGCCTGTCTAAATCTTCAGGGTTTAGACCTAAATGTTCTGCTATAGCATTTATTATTTCGTTTGATGTTGGCATAATTTGACAGCTTGTCCCAGTGCGCCGTTAATGAAGCTGCTTGATGAGTCAGAACCGAACTCTTTACCCAATTCCACAGCCTCATCTATCACTACTTTGATTGGCGCCTTATTTACTATTATTAACTCAAAAATTGCTAAACGCAAGATAGCTAAATCAATCTTGTTAATTTCAGACAAGGGTCTGCCCGGTGCACTCTTGATAATTAGCCTATCAATTTCCTCTAAATTGTCAACAATTTGGGTTATTTTCTTTGGAGCCTTCTTTTCTTGAAAGTCCCAGGAAAACAAATCTTGCATGGTTCGCACTCTATTAATGTGCCTTGGATCTGATTTTAGTTTCATGAATTAAGTTTATACGGCTTGCTGATAGTTTGTCCAGGGGAAATTAGGCCTTGGGGACGACAGTACCATAAAATCCACAACTCATACAGACAATGTGTGGCTCTGTAGGTTTACCACAGTTTTTACAGGCAACTAAGCTAACTGCTAAATTTATGCTTGCTCGTCTTGTTCTTTTTCTTGCTTTAGAATGTCTTCGCTTTGGTTCACCAGCCATATTTTTTTAATCCGGCATTGCTCCTTTTGTCAGATTGTCCAATTGTGCCTGAAGGGTTGGGTATTTGTCAAGTGTGGGATCCAGCTTTAATAAATCAAATGCGGCTCTCCTGGTTTTTTCTACCAGATAAATATCAGAAAAAGAAGCCAATTTAAATTCAAACCTGCCTGACTGTCTGACACCAAAGATTTCTCCGCTGCCGCGGATTTTTAAATCAAGTTCTGCCAGCTTCATACCGTCATTGATCTTTTCTAAATTTTTCAGCCGGGCTTTAGAGCTGCTGTCTTCTGCTCCCATAAAAAGCAGACAATAAGACTGTTTAAATCCTCTTCCGACCCTGCCTCTTAGCTGGTGAAGCTGAGCCAGTCCAAACCTTTCGGCAGATTCGATAACCATGATGGTAGCATTGGTCACATCCATGCCTACTTCCACAACCGTGGTTGATATTAATATATCAAGCTGTTTATCCTTAAACTTTTGCATCACTTCCTCTTTTTCTTTACCTTTAAGCCGGCCATGCAGTAAGCCCAGATTTAATTTGGGGAAAACTTTTTTTAGTTTTTCAAACTCGACAGTGGCTGCTTTGGCAGATTGAAGAGTTTCTGATTCTTCTATTAAGGGAGTAATAATATAAGCCTGATCTCCTTCTTTAACCTTTTTTTCAATAAATTTATAGGCATCTTTTCTTTTTTTGTTAGGAACTACATGTGTTTTGATTTTTTGCCTGTTTTTGGGAAGCTCATCTATAATAGATAAATCTAAGTCCCCGTATAGTGTTAGAGCAACAGTTCTGGGGATCGGGGTGGCGGTGGTGGTTAAAAAGTGAGGTAATTTGGCTCTACTTCTTAGTAATGTTCTTTGCTCAACTCCAAATCTTTGCTGCTCATCAATAATGACTAAACCTACATCCGGTGTCAGCAGCTTTTCTGAGAGCAGCGCATGAGTGCCGATGATGACATTAGAGGTTACAGGTTTCAGGTTACTGGTTACAGTTTTCTCGTTTTGTTCCCTGTTCCCTGTACCCTGTACACTTTTCCTGCTTCCTGTATATATTCCTACCTTAATTCCAAATGGTTTTAAGAGGTTGGAAATTGTGGAATAATGCTGGAATGCCAAAATCTCCGTTGGGGCCATGAAAAGGGTTTTAAAGTTATTTAAATGTACAAGATAAATAATCACTGCGGCAACTACAGTTTTACCGGAGCCAACCTCACCTTGAATAAGCCGGTTCATCGGTTGATTTTTCTTTAGATCTTCCAAAATCTCACCAACTACTCTTTTTTGAGCAGAGGTTAATTCAAAAGGAAGTTTGCTCATAAATTCTTCTAAAGCAACCTCATAAATTTTTAAAGGCGAAACCAGAGGTTTATTGCCCCACTCTTTCCGCGCTTTAACAGTTGCCAAGGAAACAAAAAAAAGCTCATCAAAGGAAAGCCTTTCCCGGGCTTTGTCTATATCCTGATAATTTTCAGGCTGATGGATTTTTTGCAAAGCGTCTTTCAAATCAAGCATTTTATCCTGAATAAACTCAGGTATTGGATCCTCAATTTGTTTTAAGGCCTGAGGTAAAATTTGGGCGATTTTATTTCTAAACCATTTGGAGGTTAAACCTGATGTTTCAGGATAAACAGGCACTAGCTTGCCTGTATGTAAGGTTTTAGGTTGTAGGTTGTAGGTTGTAGAGATTTTTTCCCAGGTTGGGGCGACCATGGAGATTTTATTTTTGTACTTTTTTAGCTTGCCGGAAATTTGCAGCCTTTCCCCTACTTGAATTTGGTTTGTCAGCCATCTTTGGTTAAACCAGGTGAGTTGTATGGGTGAGGTGCCGTCATTGAAAATGGCTTGGGTTAAAACTTTTCCAAAGCGGGTATGGATATTTTTAATTGACCAGATTTCCCCCTGTAAGGTAACTTTTTCATCTATTTTGGCCTCAATGGCATTGGTGACTTGTGAGAAATCATCATATCTGAAGGGAAAATGATAGATCAAATCTTCCAAAGTAAATAACTCAAGCCTGCTAAGTTTATATGAAAGAGAAGGCCCAATACCGGTTAAATATTTTAAGGGGGTTTTAAGATTCAGGTCTTGCATAATATAATTATAGCTGATATACTTTATTCGGAGCTGGTAATAATAAACTAGTTTGTGCCTGAGTCCTCACGAGTGGAACACTCGTTTTCAGCATAGGAAGACCACAACTAGCACTACCGCTCCTTTTTTGTTACCTAAAAGGTTTTTACTTTTTTTCTGCCTCCAGGATTGCCATTAATTCTGCGGCTTTAGAATCATTGATACCCAGCCTTCTTTGTAAAAAGTGCACACTAAGACTTTTATACTCTTTTTCAAGCTCGCGGGCTCGGCCTATTAATTCATCACCCTCATTCAGAGGTTCCAGGGGTCCAAACTGAACATCTCTAACAATTACCGGTTCATCATTTCTATCTGCTCTCCATCCCCGGGAAGCTTCAGGCGTATCTCGGCCGGCTTCTCCTTGTGCGGAAGCCGGAGGAATTTTTACCAGCTCATATCTTCCCCAGTTATTTTCTAACCTGAAACCGGCTTTTGCGGCAATTTGTTCATAAAATTCTTTAAATGCCTTTTCTCTTTTATCAATAGTGTAATAGTAATTTAGTAATTCCTGTCTATAATCAATCAAAGCCTGCCTTATTTGAGCAGGAGAAGCTGTCTGATCTTCTAATATTGCATCGTATTTAGATTCCGCCTCTTGTGCTTTGTAATTCGATTCGCCTAGTTGTTCATTATTTAAGGTACCTATATGATTTGTTATTAAATCTTCTAAATTTTGGCGAGATTCTATTAGCTTCCAACCAAGTCGGTTTTCACCTTTATTCAAGTAAAGTTCGCGAAATTGTTCGTAAGCTTGTCGCAGTGTCTCAGGCTGGTCTGCAAATAAGTTTGTCGTATCATCCCCACCTACCTCAACCTCTCTTATCATCGCTCCTAAACTAACAGAATACTCTATGTGGTCTCTTGCATCTTTTATGGCTGATTGCTGAAGTCCATCCGGCAAATGCAGATACCTCTCTAACTGATTTGTTAATTGTGTTAGTTCTGAGTTATAATCGTCTGGACGTTCCTGAAAAGGCATAGCAGCTATTTCCCTGATTCTGGTTAGAATTCTGTTATATTCTTCTCTTTCTTCTTCCGGTATAACAAATTCAGCTTCTGCAGGTTGTACTTCGGTTGGTGCAACTGCTGCGGGGGCAGCGGAAGAAGCAGGGGGGGAGGCGGTGGTGAGGGTGGTCCGGGTGGTTCCGGTTCTTCTAAGCTGTCATAATGTCTGATGATTTCCTCATCAGGTCTGGTTTTAAGGTGTTCTTCCCATTCGGTAACATACTTTTCGTGTTCAGGGTGTAGTTTTTGCAATACTCCTCTTGCGAGTTTTTCTTTAGACAACGCTATATCCTCTCTGATTAGCCTTCTTACACCGAGTGCTATAAGTTTCCTATCCGGATGAGCAAAACGTCTTGCCATAAACGCCAGGGCCTTCTCAATATTAGGGTTTCCTCCGGATGGAGGAAGCCTTAATTCAAAAAGATAGCTAGCAATATTTTCCCTCAGACTATCTGACCCAAGTCTTCTTTTAGCAAGTTCTTCCATAGTTAACCTTTTATCGCCATCATCTTCTTTAACTAGTTTCTCTAAGGCTTCGATTTCTCTATTCAAAGCTTCAACAGCTTTTTTGATTAGCTCCGGATATTGATTCTCCAATTCTTTTGCTTCTTTCTTTTCTTTTTCTAAGCCTTCTGGTAATGGATTAAGACGCTCAAAAAAGGATCGTCTACTCGTAGTTGGGCTGACGTCTCTTGTAGTTACAGCTTGCATTAAAGCCGAGTCAGTGTCCGATGTAAAACCATGCTTTTGCATTAAGGTCTCGGCTGCAAATTTAATATCATCTGCAACCTGTCCTTCTAGTCCGTACCACTTATAAAGGACTATCAACTTAGCAGCTGATTCTTTATCATCTTCTTTTGGATCAGCTAAGTTTTGTATTCTTTTACTAATATCTTCCCTAACTTGCGGAATCTTTCCTACAGCATTTAAGAGCTGGGTAAGCTCTGCATTACGCGGATTGTCGGGGTCTTTTTCTGATCGGGTAATAAGATCCAGACCTTGATTGTGCAATTGCCCTATAGTTTCTTGTTTCGTAAAAACTCCCTGGTCGAGTGATTTTCTAATTTGCCCGATTGTTTGTCTTACTTCAGGGTTCAATTGTGATTTTGGATTTGGTGCTTCTGTACTCATAGGTTTAAAACTTAAGAGGTGTATCTCAAGACTGCCTCCTTGATTTGTTCAAAACTGGTAGCCGTTTCCAGTTCGTCGAATAGTTTTTGGCCAATTGCTTGTAATTCAGGATTAGAAGGGAGTGAACCACTAGTGGTTGGCTTTCTTTCGGATCTTCCCAGAAGCAAGAATTCAACTGCGGCTTGTAATTCCCATTTGGGAAAATTTGGGATTGTTATTACGTTATCCGGCAGTAGACCGAAGTCTATCATTCTTAGGGAATTAGTGTTAGATTCAATAAATACATTATCTTCATTTAAATCTATCTCGACTCTACCCTCGCGTTTTGCTCTTAGGTAAGAATTCAGACTAAAAAGATCGCCATGTATTATACCTGTGGCTTCATAAGCCTCTATCAAATCACGCAAAAATTGTAATCTGGGGGTTTTTCCAACAACCTCAGGTGTTAACCTTTGTAAGGAAATATTTTGGAGGGATTGTCCAAAAATTCTTTCCAGCTGGATTCCTCTTGGATGATCAATTCCCGGGTCTTGTAAGATAGCCTCAAGTCTCGGTAGACGTCCGGCCATTGTGCCATCACTTTTGACTGCTTTTTTCATTGTCGCCACCTCATCATGAAGTCTTCCAAGTGTATCCTGTGTGTCTGCAAATTTTACAACGGATTTACCATTGGGGCCTCCTACATAATAAACTTTGGTAGAACCAGTATGGGTTACAGGAGTTAACTCCTGCGTATAATTCATGGGATTAATTACCGGGATTGCTTCTGCTATTTTTTGTCTCTCCGCTGCCATTCTGGCTTGCTCATCCGGAATAAGTGCGGCAGCTGGTGGAGCTGTAGGGTTTGATGGAAGGTTAGTTGTTGCCGGTTGGCCCTCATTGGGAGATTCAGGATAGCGTTTGGAAAGCTGATCTATTAACGCATTTAATCTTTGATTTTCCGGCCTGTTTAATCCGAGGCTTCGGGCCACTCTTAAATCAGCTTTAACTGCCGGCGCTTCGTTTAATAGATCAGACGCTCTCAGCCTTGCTTCCGCGTAAGCTGCTAATCCTGGGTCAGTAGAAAGCTGTCTCTCGATAAAATTCCCGATTGCTGCTGTTAATTCCGGATTTAATAATCCTCCCGCTATATGGAAAATATGATCATATCTTCTGTTTGTTATAGCATCCATTAATAAATCTTCAGCACGTATAGCTTGTGGTGACTTTTCATTGATCATGGCTCTCTCTTTCCGTTTGACAGCTCTTACTAGACTACCGGCGCCTTGTTTAAATCTATCTAAGATAAGAAC
>CAYSNN010000055.1:0-6682 GCA_964432475.1 uncultured Gammaproteobacteria bacterium | reverse complement strand
CCCTTTCTGAAAGTGAAAACCCACAAGTTTACTGGCGGGTAATGAAAAAAAGATTAATTGATGAGGGTTCAAATGAAACCGTTACAAAATGTAACGGTTTGAAGATGCTAGCAGCAGATGGCAAAATGAGACTAACTGATGTAGCAGATACAGAGACTATGTTTAGGGTTATTCAATCCATACCTTCTCCGAATGCTGAACCATTTAAATTATGGTTAGCCCGTGTAGGTTATGAAAGAGTAGAAGAATCAGAAGATCCAGAGAAAGCCATTCAAAGGGCAATGCACTTTTACCTCAAACGAGGATATTCCCAAAATTGGGTTAATCAAAGGTTAAAAAGCATTGAGATTAGAAAAGAGTTAACGGATGAATGGGAAAACCGAGGAGTAAAAACAAATAGTGAATTTGCCACATTAACTGATGAGATTACTTTTGCCTGGGCAGGGATGAAAACCAAAGATTACAAAAAGTACAAAGATCTCAAAAAAGAAAACTTGCGGGATAATATGACAAACCTTGAACTGGTACTTAATATGCTTGCGGAGGCCTCAACGACAGAAATATCTAAAAAAGTTGAGCCTAAGGGTTTTAAGGAGAATAGAAAAGTAGCCCAAGAAGGTGGCTCAATTGCTGGTTTAGCTAGAAGGAAAATAGAAAAAAGAACAGGTAAGAAGGTTATTACTAAATTAAATGCTAAAAGTTTAGGCTTATTAAGCGGTTCGAAGAAGCTAAAAGTAAAGTAGAATTTATGAAAAAACCAACAATTCATAAAAAACTAACACTCAAAGAAATACTCAAAAAACATAAAGCGAACCCTCAGGACAAAGAACTCCATAAAATAATTGAAAATGAAGGAAAGGATAATTTAAAAGAAGAATTTAATACATTAATACAAAAAGGTACAAAACAAAAACCATTTGATAAGAAGAAATCAGGCTAAGGAAGATTTTTTACTAGAGTAATTTAGCTGGACGTCCTTTTATATTCTTTGTATGCAAGGAATATAATTAAAGCATCACCAATTGCAGAACCACTTAACAGATTACCGTTTATTACAGCAAAAATCATATCTGCGATTGCTGCCAGTAAAGCTAAAATAGCTCCCCAGCTTTGTTTTGTAAATATACCTATAAATGCTACTAAATAAATAGCAGAAATAGCCAAAACGCCCATAGATAATAAACTTGTATCAGTTGAAACCTGAGCAAATAACGTGCTGTCAACAACTAATCCAATAATTGCTCTAATCGCTAATAATACAAGTAAGCTAACTGTGATAAAACTATTTATTCTTTTCATCTAATTTCAGTATTAGCCTTTTAAGAAGTATTTTGTCACTATCTTATAGTGCAGAATACGACTTTCACATTAGTTATTTGTTTTAATAATACATCAAACATTCCCCTATTTCTTTGTACCATCCCCATTAATATTTCTTTCTCTTTGCCTTCAACTCCTTGCACCCACTGATTCTTTCTGTTCTTTCCTTTCCCGCCAACAAACGCTTCATCTACCTCAACTGTACCATCCAAAGGATTACCACCATTGATGTTATTAATGTTCGTTGAATTATCCGCCATTAACATTCTTATCTGCTTAAACATCCTCCATGCTGTTTTATATGTCACACCTAATTCTCTTTGTAATTGTTTAGCAGATATTCCAGATCTAGTCTTGGTCATTAAATACATTGCATAAAACCAATATTGTAATGGAGTAGTAGTTTTCTCAAGGATAGTATCAGCCAAAGGATATATAGTAGTACCACCAAACTCACAAGCATAGGCAGTCCTTCCTTTTACTTTGTAAAACTTTGTTATCTTTTTGCAGACAGGACAAGTTATTCCATTTGGCCATCTTATATTCTTAATTTCCTCTAAACATGCACTATCGTCTGGAAATCTTGAGAAGAATTCTTTGAGGCTGAATTTACCATTCATAACCTCAGTATACACAATTACTTACTTGTTGTCAAGGGATAAGTGCCGCCTTTAATGATTGACTTTGTAAGAAAATTAACATAAAATGGCCACAATTTGTCCTTATCCATGATAAAGAAAGCAAGCCAATTTATTCAAAAGAGTTCAAAAAATATATATCTTACCTCCAAAGGTTTAGCTGAGACAAAAGCTGAGCTGGAACAGCTTAAAAAAGCTAAAAGAATGGAAATTGCCGAAAGAATTCATCAGGCAAGAGAATACGGCGATTTAACAGAAAACTCAGAATATGACACAGCTATGGAAGACCAATCCTTAAATGAAAATAGGATTGCAGAGCTTGAGGAGGTTTTAAAAGGCGCTAAAGTCATTGAAGAGAATCATACAGTAGACTTTGTTGTCATAGGATCAACCGTGACTATAGAAATGGATGAAGGAATAGATGAGTTTACAATTGTGGGCAGGGTAGAAGCTGATCCTGCCAAGAAAAGAATTTCCAATGAATCCCCTTTAGGATCTGCCCTGCTTGGTGCTAAAAAAGGAGAAACAGTTGAGGTTGCAACACCAATAGTTCGATATAAGTGTAAAGTTCTAAAAATAAAATGAGCAGAAATAATTTGAGGGTAATACAATTTAAACCAAAGCTGCCGAAGCTGTCGAAAACAGAGATGAAGGTTTTAGGTTTACTAATTGAGGTAGGAGAGTTGATTGCTCCTCTTTACCTTCAGCAAGAGAATCAAAAGTTTATGGGAGCAAATTTTTATCCTCATGATGCTTCAAAGAAGGAGATCGAGGAAGCTGCAAAGAAAAATCCTGATATTCTTTCTCCCTATACGATCGTTGAAAGAGTGAATGGTAAACTGGTCGCTACGCCTTATCATGTTAAATATGTCAAACTTTTAGAGCCTATCGCGGATAAATTAAACCAGACAGCGAGTATTACTCAAAACAAAGAATTTGGAAAAATTTTAAAATTACAAGCAAAGGCGCTTTTAACTGGATTTTATGAAGAAGCGATCATCGCAAGACTTAAAGCGAAACCGTATATATTAGATATCTATATAGGTCCTGACGATCATCATGATGATCAGATGTTTTTTGCTAAAGCTTCATATCAAGTTTGGGTAGGAATAGTGGACTTGAAAGCTACAAAGACTTTTTCGCAATATAAAGAATTAATTCTTAGTGTCAGAAGGAAAGCCTTGATACCCAGTCAGATTATAGGTAATACGAAGCAAGTCAAGACAAGGGTGGAAGATGTAGTTTTGTTTTCCGGATTATTGGCTAAAACGAAGTTTGTAGGGGTAAATTCCCCTAGTGATCTTTCTTTTGTGGAAAAGCACGGCTTAGAAATTGTTTTGTTTAAACAAGTCAACGAACAAAGAGTAAGGGAGCAGATTGTGCCTACTTTTGAGAAAATTTTTTCAAAACAGTTTAGGGAAAGCTTTAGTTTAGAAGACTTAAAACGAGGTAATATGGACTATATAGCTCTTCATGAGTTAGCACATAGTTATTTACACTTCAAGAATGCCAATGAAAACTTACAAGAACTTTTTCCTGTTATTAGGGAGCTGGCTGCAACTGCACTAGGTATTAGAGTGTGTGGTTCGCTCCTTCTAAAGGATTTAGTTACGACAAAGCAATTGGAGTCAATGATAGTAGCATTTCTTTGTAGAAGTTTTTATCTTGCTGAAGAGATGAAAACTGAAAAATCCATGCTAAATTACACTGTTGGAGGAGTTATTTTTATTAATTTCATGTTAGAGAGTGAAGCTTTAAGACAGTCAAAAGGAATGAATATTCCAAATTTTATGAAAATATTTGTATCTCTTCAGGAGCTTTCCTCCATCTTGGAGAAATTACTCTCATCCGGAACCAGAAATGATGCGGAGTTTTTTGTAAAGAAGTACAGCTAATCTCTCCTACTTAAACTTTTCTTACAATTCTTAAGTTGCAATCCTACGTTCGTCAGCGTATAATTCTCTATTAATATGGCAGTAAATGTACCAACCGGGGGACAACGCGGAGAAATTATAGTGTCAGGTCGATCAAAAGAGCGCCCTTCCAGAGGGATAATACATCCTATATCAGCCGGAAAGGGGGTATTTGACCAACCTCCTTTAGATAATGAATTCGTAGTAGATAGTCATGATTTTCCTGTTGATCCTAATACGGGTCTTCTTCTAGCACGGCCCCTTAGAGGTGCTATCTCTTTTGAAGCCGAAGTCAGGGGTCAACAATTTGTCTTTGATGTGTTAAACAGCAGAGCCTATCTTGACCACCATGAACAGTGGCGCGACGAGGTTATTATCCCTTTATATGCTAGAGGTTTTAATAGAAGTCTACAACTTGCAACTATGTTGGTGGTAGACAAGATGAGAGTAAGTAGAGAGGAATCTAGAAGAGAGGATCTTATTCCAAGTGCCATCCTGATCAGAAAAAAAACTCCATCAGGTGATGTATATGTAGGTGAGGCATTAGAACGGGTTTATATTATTCCTACTACTGCAGGGGATAAGCATATTCTCTCTTTCGAAACTAGGGTAATGGAAGGAGGGTTTAGAGATATGGAATTTGGTAGAAAACTAGCTCAACTGGCGAGACTTACACACAATAGAGCTACTTGGGGAACGCACAGAACGCGTGTTGAGCCATCGCCTAGATCATTGCAGAAAGCTCGCATCTTTAAACCTGGACGCTATTTCCCTTACGATGCACCTTATGACTCAGATTTCGTAGCGTTACAAATTCTAAACGGCTATTTTGCCAGAGTTAAATTAAATGGGAGATCTGTTACTCAGGAATACGGGGTAAGTTATAATGATTATCTAGATCCAACTGGGGAATTAGGTTTTGATCCAAAACATCCCTCGTTGCTGGCTATAAATAGGTTGTTTCTTAGAGCACGGCTTATCCCGCAAGATCCTGAAAAGAGGAAGCTATCTACTCATTCAATGTATGGAACTGGAGAGTTTGCCAACGCTGCCTAATCTCTTCTCCTTTTAAAAAATTATAGCTTCAGTTATACTTTACCCATAAATTAAACATATGTTTTGGGCGGATAAAGTTGCAAAAGAAATAATTGACTCGGGAAAATTCAGACCCTTTTGGGTTGATGATATGAAAACCCTTTCCGGGTTTCCGACTGTCGGCTCCTTAAGAGGGCCTTTGGTGCATGATTTGGTTTTTAAAGCCTTGCAGTATGCCGGAGAGGATGTGACCTATACTTATATATTTAATGATTTTGATCCAATAGACGGGTTATCAGATGATCTGAAAAAAGATTTTGAAAAGTATATGGGTTTTCCCTTAAAACTTGCTCCTTCACCTAAAGAAGGATTTGCCAATTTTGCCGATTATTTCGCAGATGATTTTTCTAAGGTTTTAAATGAATTAGGAATGACAGCCAAGTACTTATCTTCTTGGGATATGTATCATCAGGGTGAATTTGATGGGGTGATAAGACTTGCATTAGACAATGCTGAAAAAATACAAGATATCTATCAAAAAGTCAGCGGCAGCAAGAAAAAAGAAATTGGATGGCTGCCCTTTCAGGTTATTTGCGAAAACTGCAGTAAACTGGGAACGACAAAAGTTTTTACCTGGGATGGTGAGAAAGTCTCTTATAAGTGCGAGCTGACACTTGTTAAATGGGCGCAAGGTTGTAATTTTGAAGGAAAAATCAGTCCGTTTGGCGGTACAGGTAAGTTGCCCTGGAAAGTCGATTGGCCGGCTCATTGGAAAGTTCTAGGAGTTACTATTGAATGGGCGGGAAAAGATCATGCATCAGCCGGCGGATCAAGAGATATTGCAGTTGAAATTTGTAAAGAAGTTTTTAATTTTTCCGAGCCTTTTAATTTGCCTTATGAATTTCTTTTAATCGGCGGCAAAAAAATGTCTACTTCAAAAGGATTAGGATTGAAAGCAAGAGAGCTTACTCAAATTTTACCTGCGGAAGTAGCCAGGTTTTTATTTTGTAGGACGGATTATAAACAGCAAGCAAATTTCAATCCGGATCAAACCATGGCAATCCCTGATTTGTTTGATGAATATGACAGATGTTTTAGAGCATATATAGATGGAAGTGATGAAGCTTTGGCAAGAACTTTTGAGATGAGTCAAATTGGGAAACTGCCAAAAAAAGAAAAAACTTTCTTGCCAAGATTTAGAGATGTTATTAATTATACTCAACAGGCAACTGTAAACTTACAGAAAAAATTTGAGGAAATAAAAGGGAGTAGTTTAAATGAAGAAGAACTACATAATTTAAAAGAAAGGGAAAAGTATGCAAAGATTTGGCTTGAAAGATTTGCTCCGGCTGAATTTAGATTATCAATGGATGAAAAATTACCGGAAGAAATAAAGCATTTGGATGAGCAGCAAAAAAGCTTTTTAAAAGCAGCGATTAACTTAATTGAGAAAGATTTATCTGCAGATGATTTACAGTTTGAGCTTTTTAATCTGTCTAAAAGTTTAAAAATTGATGCCAAAAAAGCATTTTCTGCCATATATTTGTCATTTATCGGTAAACAGTTTGGCCCAAAAGCCGGGGCATTTTTATTACAATATCCAAAAGAGAAAGTAATTAATAGATTGAAAGAGGCAGTGGATTTTGAAGAGTAATGATTTGAAGAAAATATTAAAAGTTTTTTTGACCTTGCAGTGGGCAAAGGAGTTGCCAAGACAAGGTTTTATTGCCATGGGGTTTAAAAGAAATGAAGCAGATTCTGTGGCAGCGCATTCTT
>CAYSNN010000054.1:0-7171 GCA_964432475.1 uncultured Gammaproteobacteria bacterium | reverse complement strand
TTCCCAGGAACCGTGAACACTCACACTTACAATCTTTTTTACTCCGGCTTGTTCCAAATATTTTCTGCATGAGCTTTCCAAATTTTGAGTGAGTATAGGGTAATAATCACTTTTTACAATAGCAACTCTAAACTTACTTAAGTTTTGAATCATTTTTTGAGTAATTTTTCTAAGTACTTTGCTAAAATATCAACTTCAATATTTACAAAATCACCTATTCTTAAAGTATGCAAAGCAGTTTTGTCCCAGGTATGAGGAATAATTCCAACGATAACAGTTAAAGAAATACCATCAATTGCAACAGACCCTTTTTCAACTATAAATTTTAAAAGGGAGGGGGGTATTGAAAATTTTAAGACATAACTGTTTCCTTTTTTAGTAATATCCAAAAGATTAGAGACTCCGTCTATATGACCCTGGATGATATGTCCGGATAAAAAGCTGCCGGGGGTTGCCGGTAGCTCTATATTGACTAAATCCCCGGTGTGCAAGTTCTTGATACTGGTTTTCATCTCAGTTTCAGGCATAAAGTCGATGCTAAACCAGTCATTTGATTTATCCACAACTGTCAGACAAATTCCATTTACTGCAATACTTACACCCGAAAACAGCTTACTGATTAATTCTTTATCTGTTTTTATAAACAATTTAGCGTCCGTCTTTTTAGAAACTTCCCCTAAATTAGTGATGATTCCTGTAAACATAGCATTAAAAAAGCCCCTTTCAGGGCCAACAGGATACTATCCTTTCTTTTATCCCGACTGTACGGTCGCTGTCTGAGTTTCACAGACTCATCCATGTACCGGAGGTACGTGGTCGTAGAGTATAACTACCGATTGGGATTTACACCCAAACCCCGAAAGAATAAAAATATAGTACAAGTCTTTATATGAATTGTCAACTAATCCTGACCCCGGGGGTTAGAGACTTAAGACTTTGTCTAGGTTTGCTTTGGATTTTTTCAGATAAGCTATATTGTATTTTGGGAAATATAAAAAAATGGCCGGGGCATCTTCTAAGAGGGTCTTTTGAAAGTCAAAATAGCTGTTCTTCCTCTCTTCTTCGGTAATGATTTTTCTTCCATCTTCCAAATCCTTATCTGCTCTTTTTGAATCATATTTTGTTAAATTAGTTTTTTGCTGTGTTGCATGCCAAAGAAAATATTGATCCGGATCCAAAGGAATACTTTGGGTAATCAGAAGCGACTGGAAATTTTGAGCGATTCCTGATTCAATCCGAAGCTTTACATCAAGCCCTAAACTCTTCCACTCCTTAGCAATTTTTTCCCCTGCCTCTGCCAAATTAGGGGTGGCAGTAAGAACCAAAGCGTCTTTTAATTTTTCCTCAGAAATATTTGACTTTGCCCGCTCTAAAGCCTCTTTGGCTTCTTTGGGATTTGCTAAATATTTTTTTGCATCAGGATTGTATGCCCAAAGAAAGGGAGGATACGGGTTATTTGCAACTTCTTCATTTTCAATCCTGGGAGTTACAAAACTTAAGGCTTGGCGCAGGGATCTATTGGATAACATAGGGTCTTTCGTTTGAAATAAAACAGTCACGATTTTTGAGTAATCTGTTTTTTGCATCAACCCCATTGTAGGATTACCGTTAAAAGCTGCCGCATTTGAAAAGCCCAATAAAGCTTGTACTTCACCCAGATTGAAGCCTGTAACCGCAACCTTTTCACTGGGATAAAAGCGGATATAAATGACAGGAAGACTAGAATCTTTTGGTTTCAATTCAAGTTTTGTAATAAATATCCTGGATTTTTCAAGTTTTGTAATTTTATATGGCCCGGTTCCAATCAATGTCCCTCTTTTAAAAATCGGCTTGGTAAGCAGCGAGGGAAAAGGCGAGTAAGCTTCTTTTAGTTTAAATTGGATTAATTTATTATCAGGGGCTGTAACTTCTACATTAGGAAATCCGAACTCTAAATCCTTTGATGAAATAGGGCTGCCGTCAACCCACTTTAAGTTATCCCAAAGCTTAAACTTAAATAGCGTTGCATCATTATTGGTGTCCCAGCCGGACACCAGCTTCCCTCTGATTCTTCCGTCTTTGTCCGCTTCAACCAGGTTTTGCGAAACAAGCTTTGTAACCTCAAGGGGTAAATCGTGTTCCTGATAAGTCCCGATAAATCCTAAAGTTATTGCATTAGGGCTGTAAAAAAGGTTAAGTTTAACTTGTGCAAATATCAGAAAGAATAAAGCAGAAAAAGAAATTATTAATTTGTATTTATTTCTTTTTAAAACTTCAATACAGATGAGTAACCATAGTCTTAAAAATCTGAAATTAAAAAATTTCATCTTAAAAGGCAAGACCCAAAACAGAGGATAAAATAAAGGCTGCCGATAAAACAATGGTTGCGTAAAAAAGCAGCTTTTCAGCACCTCTCTTGGTTCTATAAAAACCCATATCCGCTCCAAAAGCAGAACCTAATCCACTCCCCTTTTGTTGGATAATAATCACTAAAACAAGCAGAATTCCAAGAATTATTTGAATAATATAAATAGCCGATTTCATTATCTTAAAGGATTATACTTTAATGCACTAACCACTGCAAGAAATGCGTAATCACACCTATAAGCAAAGAGGCCACCACCGCCACCCAAAAAGTTGTCAGTTCCATAGGAGGGATAATAACTCCTGCGACTGTTGCACCGGCAAAGTTAAACGGAAGAAGTTGAAAATCTGAAACTATGGTCGTTAACGCATATAAAGCTAAAACGTTAATCAACCAGGCAAAAAGTCCTAAGGTTAAAAGATTTAAGGGTAAAAATAATATCTTAAGAAGCGGAACCAAAATAAAATTTATCAGCATAAATGCCAAAGAACCAATCACCAGACTTTTGGCGCCACCTGTATATACCAGTCCCGGAATATATTTTGTTGTTATAAAAAGAGAGGCAAGATTTATCAGAAAATACCGTAGCAGAGTCTTCATCAAATATTACTATACCATTTTAAGTATTGAGCGGCTATGGAGTTTTCTATGATAATTTAGAGCAAATCTGTGGGATTCATCACGGAGCTTTTGAAGTAGCCGCAAGGATAAACTTCTTCTTGGTAATTTAACAACCTCTCCCTCAGGCGGGTAAAGCCATTCCATTCTTTTGGCAAGACCAAAAGCAGGAATTTGTAATTTGTAATTTGTAATTTGTAATTTTACCCCTCTTGCCTGCCCCCTGCCGCCGTCAACAATTATTAAATCAGGTATAGGCCACTCTGGGTGATTTAACCGACGCTTCATCATCTCTTTATGCATCCCCACATCATTTGGTTTACCGGAAATTCTGATTTTAAATTTTCTATATTGGCTTTTATCGATCTCCCCCAGGGTTAAAACTACCATGGATCCGGTGGCATCTTTACCGGAAATATTGGAAATATCATAGCCTTCTATTCTTTGCGGCAAATTAGGCAAATCTAAATCTTTTTGTAATTGTCTTAGGGCCAATTTAGCTTCATCCTGCAAAAAGTTAGGGTTTTCCAAATATTTGCTGATTCTTTGAGTTTGAGTCAAATACAATACGCCTTCGATGACTTTTTTAATCCTCTGAGCTTGTTCAAACTGCTGTCTGCTAGCTGCTTGCTGCATTTCTGAAGTTAGATCCTTTATGAGTTCATCTTTTTTCCCGTCCATGAATTTTGTAAATCTTTGCAAAATCCTGCTATAGTCTTCTTTGCTAATTTGCCCTACACATGCCCCGGGGCATAACCCCAAATGGTAGTAGAAACACGCACGCAAGGCGTCCCCTTTTGAACCTAAATTAGGCGGGCTGCTACACCAAGGAAATACCTTTCTTAACTGTTTCAAAGTATCTCTCACGGTTCTGCTTGATGGAAAAGGCCCCCAGAATTTCTTCATCAATCCCAGATCCTGTTTTCGAGCTGTTATAACTTTAGGAAAGTCTTCTTTAGTCACCCCGATATACAAATAATCTTTATCATCTGTCAGTCTGACATTGAAGGGGGGCAAATACTTTTTTATTAAGTTTGCCTCAAGAATTAATGCTTCCAGTTCTGATTCAACAATAATTGTGTCCACTGAATAAATTTGTGAAACAAGCACTGCCAACTTACCCCCGGAATCCCGGTTAAAATATGAGGAAACCCGATGATATAAATCTATAGCCTTACCCACATAAAGCACACGACCTGTTTTATCTTTAAATTGATACACACCGGCCCTATGAGGTAGTTTAGATTTTTCGATATATTTTGGAAGCATAGAGCTTTCCCCCTAAAACTACAGCATATATTATTACTATAAAAGAGATAACTAATGCTCCGATAAGAGGTGCTGTTTGAAAAAGTATTAACGGTTTAACTGAAATTTCTTTGGTATATTTTTGTGAACCGATTTGCACGATAATCTGATCATTAAAAGAATCAAATAAAGATTTTGTCCTAATATTTAAATCAAAGGTAGCTGTCCCAAAGGGCGGAATAGAACCTAAGTTTTTATTTTCATTTTCTAAGACAATCAATTTATTACTTGTCACTCCAAAGGCGGTTGACTGATAAAGTGCGTTTCCCAAATTTGATAACTTTATTTTAATTTTTCCGGGGAAACCGGCAAGGATCGGATCAGTATTTTCAATTTTTACATCAAGTTGAGCTTTTCCTAAGAAATCATTTTCCGAAACTTGCACTTTCACATCATTTGTGCCCTGACCGCTGTATTTGTAAGACCCTGCAGGGATTGGCTGTTCGGATGACAAACCTTTGGTAACAAAAACAAAATGGTTTAAGTCAAGCTTATTAAAATAATCCACACCTCCTGTAGTATTCTCCCAAGTCGGATCAATCATCACCCATCCCCGTTTGTCATCCCAGATTTCAGGCCAGGAATGCAAAAAATCCTTTGTCAAAGACAAAGGGCGCAAAGCCGTGTTTGACGAATAAGCAAATCCGTCCAGCTCCCTTGCAGGGATCCCTGCTGCCCGGGCAAGCGCTATGAATAGATCTGTAAACTCCATACAAACAGCCGACGTTGGGTTGTTCAAGGCTGTCACAGCACCTAATCTTTCTATATTCTCTCCTTTAAACCTTGTTGAATCATATTTGAGCAAATTCACGACATACCGGTAAATTAGTCGCGCTTTCTCCATAGAATCCTCCGGAGGATTAGAACCTAAAATCTCTTTTAGTTTTGACTGAATTTGCGGGTGGTTTTTTTCCCAGTATTTATCGGATTTCGTGTACTTATCTCTCAGCTTGTTGTCTAAAGTTGGGTTTTTGACTTTGCTTAAAGTGTAGATTTTAGCAGCACCCACCACTTTAACATTTATTTTTTCCCCATATTTCAACCTAAACCAGGCCAGATAGTTTCCGTCATGATCTACAGTTACATTGATCGGTTTAGGCTCAATCCTTTGAATAATTACATCCTGATATTCGGTATCAGGAGGTATGGCTATATTTGTGAGAATCGGAGTTAAATTTTTGTTTTCTATTTGGTAAGAAAGGTCAAAATCAAAGATCTGAACTGCACCAAAATTGGCCGAGACTCCCGATGTTAACAGCTGGTCTTTTTCAAAAGTTAAAAATAGCTTGCCTGATGAACCGGTCTGGCTTTTGGGAGTAGGACTAATTAAAGTCGGTTCTCCAAATTCGGATGGCACAGAAATCGTAAAGTTATAATTTTCTAAATTGGCAGCAGACGAGACCTTCGGAGCTCTCACTTCCCATACCTTACCCAAATTCTGGGCAAAGTCTTTAGACTTAAATTGCAAAGTCCAGGGCAGGGTTTTACCAATACCTGCAACCTGCTGATTGAACTTAACTTTTATAACTGTAGACGTATCCTTCTGTTCAGACTGGACCTGCAAGGGCCCGCTGCCATCTGAGGCTTTGATATCAAAAATACGAGTTGCACCGATGATTAACTTAAACTCATTGGCGTAATATTCACTAGTTAGATTTTTTAGAGTGATTTTTTCAGTAACAGTCGTAACGCCTACAGAGTCTATATCGTAGACAACATCATAAGATGTGGAGAATCCCTGTTTATCTGTTGGTGTTTCCAGCGCAACAGCTTCTGGGACAAAAAGAAATACTGACAGCAAGAGGAATATTAGTTTAAGCCTATGTATCACCCAAGTATTGTATCAAACCGGCTTAAACTAAGCGAATGAGTAAGCTCAAAGACATGTGGTGCAGGAGTTGGCCATTGGGAAAACATTTAATCTCTCCCAATGAATCTGTTTATGACATTTTTCGCAAAGTCCGTATGTTCCTGTCTTTAATTTAACAAGTGATTTATTAATGGTAGAGTATAGCTTTGTTAACCTGTCTTTGATTGCCTGATAACCTGATTGTACATCTGCCTGCCAGGCATAGCTTCCAAGTTCAGTAACTTCGGGGAGAGTGTCTTGCTCCAGTGCGTTTGCTGTTTCCATTTGGTCTAACTGTTTTTTAACTTGACCTAATTCCTGCACCAGACGTTTTTTAATGACTGATAAGTTTTGTACAGACGAGTTTTCGGCCATATATCCAATTTAGAATAAGTTTGTAAGACACAAATAATGGAAATGTAAGATTTATGTAAAAACATTGTGTCCACCTAGCTTGACACCTCGAAGGTGTAATCGTAAACTTTATTTATGCCCGGTAGGTTAGTCTCATTAGTGAACGGAGAAATTTATCATGTCTATAACAGAGGAAGCGAAAAAAGAAATATTTTTACCCAACCCCGGGACTATAAGAGATTTAAAAAGACCTTTTACTATTATCAGTTTTCCGGTCCTAAACCAAAATTGTCGCTTTTTGCAGCATCTCAACTAAATACTTTTCAACCCGAAGACGATAAGAAATTAGTAGAAATATTAGCCTATTGTCTGATGTCTAATCACTTTCATTTCATAATAAAACAACTAAAAGATAATGGTATCTCAGTTTTTTTGAGCCAGCTGCAAAATAGCTATACAAGATATTTTAATTCTAAATACAACAGAATAGGACCGCTTTTACAGGGTGCTTTTAAAGCTGTATTAGTTGAAACCAATGAACAATTGATACACCTTTCCAGGTACATTCACTTAAACCCAGTAGTTTCCGGAATTTGCCAAAGTCCAAAAGATTATGATTGGTCTTCTTTTAATGAGTATATGTATTCAGAAGATTTATGCTCTACTGACCTAGTCCTGAACCAATTTTCATCTAAAGA
>CAYSNN010000053.1:4788-7389 GCA_964432475.1 uncultured Gammaproteobacteria bacterium | reverse complement strand
GTCATAGTGTTATTGATACAAGAATAGAATATCCACAGTCTAACGATATTGAACTTATTAAAATTGCAAAGGCTAATGATCTTATTATTCTTACAAAAGATAAAGATTTTCTTGAATTAACGAAATATCCTAAATATAAACTCCCCATGATTACAATTCGCCTTATTGACCAGAAAACCATTAATATAATTAATCATGTAGAAGATTTATTAAATAATCAATCAGAGGAAGTTTTATCAAAATCAATTACAATTATAAATGAAGATATTGCAGATTCGTACCCTCTAATTAGTAATGAACCGTAACTGTCCACCTGGTAAACCGTTCAGTTAGACATGAATGTGGTAAACGATAGTCTAACCTTAATTCCCGATTTGTCATTTGAAGAAATAGAGATATATAAACAATTATCTTTATAATTTTGCAGAATCCCGAGAGCTGGAAGATGCTAACAAATGTTTATTCTTAAAATTTTTTGGCTCTTTCAGCTAATTCATTAATATAACCATTATCCAATTTATATCCTGGTGTAGATCCATCTGGATAAAAAGTTTGCCCGGTGAGAGCATATCCAGATACATCTCTGAGTAAATCTACAGGTATTCCCAGTGCTCGACATGCTTTAGAAGCAATATTCCCCCCATTATCCAAATTTGTTGCAAATGTAGATCGGGTAACTATTCTATAACCAAATACGGGATCTTTGCTGTAATGAGGATAACTTGCTCTTAGTAATCCCAAGTCTGCAGATAAATCAGCAGCCAACAGAGATGTGAGCATTTTCTCAGGATCAAAACTTAGCGATTTAATTTCAGGAAAATATAGGCGTGATCCTGTGCCTACTACGGCGGATATTCCTCTGAGCATATATCTAGCGGAGACAGGATAATTTTCCTGATTTAGCCGCAATTCATTAGCAGATAAACTTATGTTTCGAATCAGTGCTTCATGCATATTAAGTGTGGATTGTAGCAGAAAACTTTAATGAAGTCAAACTATGAGATAGTGTCCACCTAGTGAACGTTAGTCGAACCATTACACCTGGTTTATCATTTGAAGAGTCAGAAATATATAGACTGCTCTCCCTTTAATCCGGGTGGTATTCAGATTCTAGACTGGAATGACTTTTTGTTCTATTTTATCTACTCTTTTTTCTAAGTCATCGTATTCTTCTCTAGTTGGAGTATCATCCTCAAGGTATGCAAGTTGTTTGCCTAATTTGTCTATCCTGCCTGTTAAGTTTTTTTCAACTTTATCTAATTTCTCATCAAGTCTATCTACCTTCCGGTCAATTCTATCAATTTTACTTGACAATTCTTGTTTGATGGCACTTTGCCCATTAATAATAGCTTGAAGCATTTTTTGGGTATCATTCATAGCTTAAAGTATATATCGATTAGTCTGATGTTTTCAATAATTAAATAAGTATCAAACTAATCAAAGTCCGGAGGGAAGGATTCGAACCTTCGCAGGGAAAACCCGGTTGATTTACAGTCAACTGCGATTGGCCACTCCGCCACCTCCGGAAACTAAGAAATTATACCAAGATGTAAGTAAACTTGCCACTCACACTGACAAAGAAGTTATATAGATTAGGGGAGCAGATCTAGGATTTGCTCAAACCAACTGCGTACCGTACTCACCCCTTGCGTTGCGCTGCACTGGCAGGAGGAACCGTTCCAGGAACAGCCGGAAGTTTGTACACAAACTGTAGCAGGATCCGGTGCTGATTGAGTTTGAGTCTGTTGATGCTGCTCAGGTTGAGGTGCAGTCTGGGTTTGTGTGGTTTGCTCAGGTTGGGGAGCCGGAGTAGATGAGCTAGTATTAGTACACTGGCAGTTACAAAAGTCTCCGCTCCAACTACAAGTCCCACCGCAACTTCTACATCCGGCCTCTTGTTGATCTCTGCTCATTCCGGAAGGAGCAGTGTTGGTTGGGGTATATGTGGCTGAAGGTTGATAAGAAGGTTGGGGATAATTTGTAGCCTGTGGGTAATACGTTGGCCTTGGATAATATGTTGGTTGAGGGTAGTTACTTTGCTGAGGATAATAGGTAGGCCGTGGATAATCAGAGCTTTCTGGCCTCGGGGAGTAGTTAGCGCTAGAGCACTGGCAAGAATTTCCGTTCCAGGCGCAACCCTCATATTTGGTACACTCAAGCGCCGGATTAGCATTACTCGGACTGCATTTTTCCGGATTTTCCCTGCAGAATTTCTCAAAGACCACTCTTTCTTCTTGAGTTTCAAAACCTCCAACTCCGCCGGGAGCGCATTTTGCCGGATTTTCCTGACAAAACTTAGCATTTTCATCGGCTTTCTTTTTTGCTTCCTCATCATTGTAGGATCCGCACTGGCAGGTATTGTTTTTCCAGGAACAGGCAGGGGTTCTGTTACACATCTCTTGCGGGTCATAGCCGCCCAAGCTTCTGCATTCATTTTCATGGTCCTTACAATATGTTCTGCAGGAACCTTCACTGTCACAACCGCCGGGACCCTTAAATTTCCCCCTGGAGGATACAACAAACCCTTTACACACCTGGAAATTTGCAGGATCACTGCAAACGGCCCTACAAGTTTCTTCCTGAGTACAACCACCCGGACCT
>CAYSNN010000053.1:0-4766 GCA_964432475.1 uncultured Gammaproteobacteria bacterium | reverse complement strand
CCAGTCTTTCCCCTCCCCGCAGTCCTGTTTCTTTGGCAAACTCACTACATTTGCCCCTGTTTACATCATCAGAGCAAAACGCTGCACATGTAGCATGAGACTTGCACCCTAAGACTTGTTTAGCCTTCTCGATAATTTCTTTTTTAGAAGGATCTTCAACGCGCCCTCCGGATAAGTTTTGTTGTTTTGCGAAACTGTCACACTTATCATAATTTGTGGGGACCTGACAAAAGGTCTTGCAGGTTTCAATCGAATCACAGCCTAAAACTTCTTTGGCTTTTTCTAATATCTGATCTTTTTTTACATCAATTGGATCTTCCCGGTAAAATCCTTTTGCTTTTGCAAAATCAACGCAAGCTGTGTAGTTTAAAGGATCTTCACAAAAGTTTCTGCAACCTGCGAAATCTTTACAGTTGTTCAGTTCAGCAATAGGGAAAGTCACACCGTATTTTTTTGCTATCTGCTCCCGCTCATCGTTTGTCTGAGCATGAACTGACGCAGCCATAATAAATGAAGCAATCAAAGATATGAAAAAAACTACCCAGGCAGTTTTATTTAGTTTTAAAAGTTTAATCATTTCATTGCATCAAACGGGTTCTGTTTTGAAAATGGGTTTCCATATTGAACTGAAGGATCAAAGGGATTGTCATACTCTTTTTTTAACTCAACTGCTAAAACCTCAGACTGCAGAGACAATTTCTTGTTGGCAACCGTGATTGTTTTATAAACTAAAAAAGCTGCTACGGATATACCAACAACAAGCAGGGGAATAAGTATTAAAACAACGGAGCCTTTTTCGGATAGTTTTTTAGGCATTAACCAATTATCAACATAAAATTTATTAACTTGTCAAGACTTATCTGGCCACCGGGGTTTTGACTCTTCCTAGTTTTTGGCCAAGCCATAATACTGCAGAAATCAGAAAATAATAAAATTTTCCATGGTAGTAAACAGAAGATTTTGTAAGCTTGCTGTATGCTTCACCTTTTTTTAACCTTTTTGTGGCACCTCCGTGATGATGTATAAATTTGGCAGTAGGTATGAAGTAAACCGGAACACCGTATTTTTTAAGTCTCCGGCAATACTCTATATCTTCAAAAAATATAAAAGTACCTTCATCCAAAAGCCCTGCCTTGTTTATTACTTTTTCCGGTATCAGGAAACATGCCATAACCAACCCTTCAACCTTAGTAGGTTTACCTAAGTTAGGAAGAAACATAAAATATGATCCCCATATACGCAAGAAGTATTCCTTAAATGCACCTGTTATAGTGGGCAGATTAAAGGCAGAGTCTTGGTCTGTTAGATCCGGGAAGTAAAGTCTTCCTCCGACTACAGCATTATCTTTAAATTCCTTTGCCCATCTTACAAGCTCTGTAAGGCTGTTTTCCAAAACCTCAATATCAGCATTTAGAAGTAAGATATACCTACCCTTTGAATAAGAGATAGTCTTGTTATAGCCTTTGGAAAAACCCTCGTTTTCCCCGTTTTGTAAATATTTAATTTTAGGCAAAAATTCTTTAATAACTTGCTTACAGTTATCTTCTGATCCGTTATCCAAAACCACAATCTCCATGCTTTTAAAATCAAAGCCTGATTCTTTTTTGAAAATACTTTTTAACAAATTAAAAGTCAGATCAGCTGTGTTGTAACTAACTATGCAAATTGACAACTCCAGCTGGTATTCTTCTTTTTTAACTTCTTTAATAAAACGGGCCGAAGCACCTCTTTTACCCATAAAAAAATCTAAAACGCCTTGCCTTTGGGCTTTTCTTCCCACAAGTAAAAACTTCACAGCTTCTCTAACAAGCGCAAATTTGGTACGAAAATTGCCGTACCTAAACCCAATAACTAACCTGTTTCTGGTATGGAAAAAGTCAGTAATTTCAGATCCGATGCCGGTGGATTGGGAAGCTTTATGATAAATTGCCACCCGGCCATCATAATAAGTTTTAAACTTTGCCCTCTTGGTCCTTTTATTGAAATCTGCATCCTCAAAATACAAAAATAAACTGTCATCAAAAAATCCGCTTCCTCCGGCAGGTTTTTTAATCCTTGCCAAAAGCTCTCTTTTAATTAACATACAACCGCCTGTTACAAAATCAACCTCCTCAAGTTTAGAGAATTGTCCATTATCCACATCATCCAAGCCTCTGTGGACAGAGCGGATATTTTTCATATCAAACTTTCCGCCCGCATACCAAATTACTTTTCCCAAATCTTCCTGCTTGTATCTGTCTTTGTGAAACTCAAAACCAGAGGCAAAATAAATTTTGGGAGAAACAACTCCAATATTTTCATCTGATTCAAACGCTTGGATCATGCTTTGAAGCAAATTCTCATCTTTTATCAGGGCATCATTGTTAATAATAAGTACATAATCTGCCCCCCAGACATATCCGAAAACCATCCCTCTGTTGAAACCGCCGGAAAACCCTTCATTGTCTCCGTTTTGCAAAATATCTACCCCGGGGAATTTTTTTGAAATCTCGGAAACACTGCCATCAGAAGAGCCATTATCCACCACAATAGTCTGTAACCTGTAACCTGTAACCTGTAACCTCTTTAGTGACTCTAGTAGCTCAAGCGTGTCTTTATTACCATTAAAGTTCACTGTAACTATCGCAACCTTTTTCATATCACCCAAAGTCCTTCCATATATGCTCTGGCTCTTTTAGTTTTACCCAAAAGTGAAAAGGCTATAATCCGAAGAGTTGTTCCAAATACTAAGAAAAATTTTAATAAAACAGATCTGATAGGGTAGTGCTTTTTGAAAAAATACTTAATTCCTTTAAGTTCATTTATATATAAAACCTGCGGATATGATTTACTACTTGCCCCATGTAAATGCACTACCTCAAATTGCGGCGTATACCAAACTTTAAATCCATAATCTCTAATTCTCTTACACCATTCAACTTCCTCCAGGTACATAAATAAATTCTCATCAAATCCGGAAGTTTTCTCAAACACCTTTCTTTTTAGCATAAAAAAAGCCCCTGTTACCCAGCCAACCTGATGAGCCTTAGAAAAAAATTGTTGATAATTTGGATGAAAAGGAAAGGTAAGTCTGCCAATTATTGGTAGAGCAGAAATTCCCAGGATCCAAAAAATAGAATTTGCTAAATTCGGCAAGTTTCCCGCTGAAGGTTGGAATTTACCGCTGGCATATTTTAATTTACAACCTAAAACATCACAATTTAAATTTACCCTGAAGTAGGCCATGGCTTTGTATAAACTTTCTTCCTCTAAATATACATCAGAGTTTAAAAGTAAAATAAAAGGGGACTTAGACTCCCTCATTCCGATATTACTACCTTTGGAAAATCCTGTGTTTTCTTTTAAAGCTAAAAGTTTTACCCAAGGGAAATCAGCTTTAATCATTGCAGCAGAGCCATCTTCTGAATTGTTATCAACAACTATCACTTCTATTTTATTTCCCAATTTTTTTTGACAATAATCCAAAGAGGCCTTTAACTTACCCAAGCATATACTAGTTATATCTTTAGTGTTATAGCTTAGTATTACTACTGACAAATCGAGACTATTCATATCTAATTCCTGCCATAATCTTAAATTTTCTATAATGCTCTAACATTTTTATTCCCAGTAAAACAAAATCCCTAAATAGGGGAGGGTATTTTTGGAAGTAATGCTTTCTGTAAAAAATTCTCATGGCAGATGCGGCGTGGGTGGCTGCTTTAAGTTTAACTTGTCTGTCTACTTTTAACGCTGAAGTGGACCAAAGACCGGAGGATGATCCTTTGTAATGAACAATTTTTGCCTCAGGGTAAAAGTAATTCTTCCAACCCTTTTCTTTTAAACAATAAAAAAATTCAATATCCTCTCCGTTCCAAAAGTAGTCATTATCCCACCAGCCTATTTGATCTCCGGCTATTTTTCTGACCATCAGGAAAGTTCCGCTGCCTGAATCCATCTCATGGGTTTTGTGTATATTTAAATAACTGGCAGTGTATCCTGCAAAAAAAGAGGACTCAGGAAATAGCTTTGAAAGACCGGTAAAGTATGTTAAAGAGTTCCAGGGAGTAGGGAAACCCCGATGGCAAGAATAATCCAATCTGCCGTCAGGCAGCTCCACCCTGCAAGTTAATGCTCCTATATCCGGATTAGAAAGTAAAAATTTAAGGGATTTAGAGATTGCATCATCTAAAACTACCGTATCCGGATTTAAGAATAAAATCACCGGTGCTTTTGCCCGCAGGACTCCTATATTATTCCCGGCAGCAAAACCTAGATTTGATTTATTTTCAATAAACTCTACTTCTGGGTGTTTTTCCCTAAAACCCCTAATCGCCCCAACACTCCCATCCTCAGATGCATTATCCACAACTATAACCTGCCAATTATCATCTTTGCTCTTGCTTTTAAATACAGAATCCAAACAGTCAAGCAGCAGATCCCGGACATTATAATTTAGGATAATAATAGACAAATCGAAGTTGTTGTTTCTTGCCATGTAAATCATTGTATACTACTGATCGCATGCTTTCAAAATTGGGGTATAATTTGTAAATGCTACCTACTTGGGTCATCCTGGCAGCCTTGGGGGGAATCGGCTCGAACATCTTAAACTTCTACAGCCGCTATATCCTAAAAGATAAAGGGGATTCAACAGCCTGGGCCTGGACTTATGAATTTTTAAGACTGATTATTTTTGCGGTTCTTTTGCCCTTTGATTTTAAACTGCAACTGAATTTTAAATCATTAATCATTCTTTTAGCAGTCGGACTGACAGAATTTATTTC
>CAYSNN010000052.1:0-7530 GCA_964432475.1 uncultured Gammaproteobacteria bacterium | reverse complement strand
AATGCAGGAAATTGTCCGGCAGACTGTGCAGCGCCCGCACCAGCTCAGGCTGCTCCTGCCCAGCCTGCACAGCAGCAGAGTAATAACCAGACTAATAGCCAGCCTGTAAATGTAACTGTTCATGGAGGAAATGCGGTAGCTGAGGGGGGAAGCGCAACTGCGGTCTCAAGCGGCAATACTCAAATCGGCGGGAATCAGACGCAGACAGTTAATCCCGCTCCGGCCCAAGCGGCACCAACAGCGTCTCCAAGTCCCTCTCCTGCTCCTTCTGTCAGTCCTGCGCCTTCGGCCTCACCGGCGCCTGCTCCCGCAGCTCCTGCGGGCGGGACAAGCAGCAGTACGAGTTCCAGTTCCAGCACCAACACCAATACCAATACCAATTCCAGTACCAATAGTAATACCAACACAATCACAATTGGCAGCGCTGCTCAGGCGGCAAGGGTTGTTACTGCACAAGCCGGTCAGCCCCGGGTCCGGGTACAGGTTGCAGGGGTAAGCAGTGTGCCGGTGACGGAGCTGCCCAAAACCGGATTATCCATATTCGTCTGGGCAGCAGGCGCATTTATACCGCTGGGCTTCAGTGTTAAAAGATTTGGCAGCGTGTCTAAAAGATCATCTAAATTACTGGAAAAACCGGATAATGTCTGCCAGGAAAGGGTTGTTAAAATGAGCATCACTTGACAAGTATAGGCGCCCCATAGTATAATTCTCCAAATGTTTAAGAAATTTTCCAAATATCTGTTAATAGGTGTATCTGCACTTGTGTTACTTGCTGCAGCTCAACAAGGTTTGTTTAATAAGCAGGACCGTACTTTTGTTTTGGCAGAAGAATGCCAAGAAGGTAAAGTGTGTCCACAACCCCAAGAACCGGTACAACCTCCTTGTACACCAACTTGGAATAAAGATCCGTTTGGAGAATGTGATTGGAGTACCCATACTATCTGGGATGTTCAAGTTAATAGTTGTACAGGTGAAAGACAAAGAACAGATATAGTTAAAAGGGACGCACCTGAATGCGGTTTTGTAGTACCACCTGCACCTACACCCCAGCCTCCTGCTCCCGCACCCCAGCCTGTCTGTGTTAAACCGACTAACCCTAATCCTCCTGTAGGATGTTTTGGAGGATTATGCTGTGCTGTTTGTGGAGATAAGACTTGTGATGGATTTAATGGGGAGAATGCAGGGAATTGTGCTCAAGACTGCGCTCCGGCTGCTCCTGCACCGCAGCCACCGGCTCCTGTCCAACCCGCCCAGCAAGCTAAGGCTAAAAAAGGTGAGTTTTGCGGAGGTAATATACAATGTGAAGGTCACCTATTTTGCCCAGGTGAAGATCAATCAAGACAACTGGGGATCCCTAAAGATATCTGTACTGAACCGATTATTTCGCAACCGGCTCCACAGCCGCCGGCACCTCAATGCAGGTCCATTAACTGTCCTGCAGTTTTGCCTCCCGCAGGGTGTGCTATTTCCGGCAGAATTACCAGCACTTGTGACCCAAGCGTTACTTTAACTTGCGGCAACTTAGTGTGTAATCCTGTGGTAAATCTACCGGCTCAGGGGGGAAATATTACAAATAACAATACAAACAATGACAATGACACAATTTCGAACACTAATACTATAACTATTAGTAATCCGGCTCCTCAAGTAGCGCAGGCAGCCGCAGTTCAGCCGCGAACATTTGCTAATGTCGGAGTTGGTTCTTCTGTTGCAGGAGTCCAATATGTTACAGCTTTACCTAAAACAGGTTTACCCCTCTTTGCTTGGGCTGCAGCAGCTTTCTTACCGGCCGGATTTAAGATGAGAAGATTTTCCAAAGTCAAAAGGGATTTGGAAAACAATCCGAACTATATTTGGGAAGAGAGACAGTTTAGGAACGGATCTTGACATTAGGGTGTGGAATGTGGTTTACTTGTTTAGTAAGTAATCTATTACTGTTCCCGAAAGACATAAATTTTCAATTTTAAATTTTTAATTTTCAATCAAATCTCAATGACTAAATTTTCAAACGTTTGTAAATTTTTCTAATCATGCCTCGAGTAACAAAATCATTTAAACCAAGTTCAGAGAAACCTGCAATAACTCAGGATACCGGAACACCAGATGATCAGAATGCCAGATATTCTGATCCTTCCGGTACGCCGGGTCGTTCTGATTCTTTCCGAAATAACTATCGTAATGGGGGATACGATCGTTACTCTGACCGTGATGTTCCAACAGAAGAAGTTTCCGGAATATTGGAAATAATGCCGGAAGGACATGGGTTTTTACGGCCTAAATATATCCCATCAGATGCAGATGTATATATTTCTGCCAGTCAAATCAGGAGATTTTGGCTAAGACCCGGAGATTTGATAGAAGGAGCAGCCAGGCCTCCAAAAGAAACAGAAAGATATTTTGGGCTTTTACAGGTAAATAAAATAAATGGAGAGATGGCCGACAAGCTGATTTCTTCAGACGGGCGCCCTGTTAAAAGGGTTAAGTTTGAGGATTTGACAGCCATTTATCCTAATAAGCACCTAAAGCTTGAAACAGGCAAACAGCCTTTATCACAAAGAGTCATAGATTTAATTTCACCGATTGGCTTTGGACAAAGAGGGTTAATTGTTTCTCCTCCAAAGGCCGGTAAGACTACCATCTTAAAAGATATTGCCTCAGGTATTGCTAAAAACCATCCTGATGTAATTTTGATGGCTGTTTTGGTGGGGGAAAGACCGGAGGAGGTAACCGATATCTCCCGTTCTATTAAAGGAGATGTCATTGCTTCAAACTTTGATGAGCCGGCTGAGGAACAGACTGCTGCAGCAGAAATTGCCCTTGAAAGAGCCAAAAGACTGGTAGAAGCAGGTAAAGACGTAGTGATTTTGCTTGACTCAATAACACGTTTAGGAAGAGCCTACAACCTGTCTGTCCCGCCTTCGGGGAGAACTTTATCAGGAGGATTCGACCCTATTGCGCTGTACCCTCCAAAGCACTTTTTCGGGGCTGCCAGAAATTGTGAAGAAGGCGGGTCTTTGACTATCATCGGTACGGCGCTGGTGGATACAGGCTCCAGGATGGATGATCTAATCTATGAAGAGTTTAAGGGCACCGGTAACATGGAGCTTCACTTGGATAGAAAGCTTGCAGAGAGAAGAATTTATCCGGCCATAGATATAGAAAGTTCAAGCACCAGACAAGAACAATTGCTGTTCTTGGAAGAACTGTATAAGCAGATGATAATACTAAGGAGAATGATTGGGATTTTGGGAGAAAACGAGAGAACAGAGATCTTCCTGGAAAGACTTTCCAAGACTGAATCTAATTTAGACTTTTTGAAGACATTAAAAGACGTTAAGTGACTTAAGTAACCTAAGAAACTTAAGTTACTTATGTGTTAAAATAAATCCTCGATGAATTCTCTCATTGATGACCTCAAGGCTTTGTTCCTTGCCCTGATTTGGTATTCCAAACGAAAGATAATCTATTCTTCCCGCCAATTTGAAAAATTTAAAAACTTTGTTGTTGAAGTGTTGATGCAGGGACGGGGGGTTCACCAGAAGAGGTTTTGGCATGGGTCAATAATCGCGCTAGCATTAGTGGGGATTTCAACCTCAGGTATATTCGGAGGGCAGAGTTTAATATCAGCCAGTTACCCTGGGATTGGTCCGGCAGATCCCCGGTTTGTATCCGCTTTTGAGCCTTTTCCAAATGGACCAGTGGTTGCTGGTTTTCAAGATACCCACACAGATATCTCTCAAAAGCCCAGGTCAGATATCATTGAACGTAAAGTTAAGGAAGGAGATACGATCTCCGGGATAGCCGGCGAATACGGAGTTTCAGCTGATACTATAAAATGGGAAAATGATTTAACTAGTGATGCCATAAAACCCGGTCAGATTTTAAAAATATTGCCTGTAACCGGTATAGCGTATAAAGTCAAGTCAGGAGATACCTTAGAATCTGTTGCTAAAAGATATTCTGCAGAGCAGCAGGCGATTTTAGACTTTCCTTTTAACGATATTCCGGATGATTTTAGTTTAAAAGTAGGTCAATTGCTGATTGTTCCTGACGGCAGTCCACCGCAGGTTAAAGCACCAAAACCAAAGCCCCAACCCCAATATTTGGCTCAAGGACCTTCTTCACCGGCTTTTCAGGCGCCGTTTGGCGCACAGTTTATCTGGCCAACTAGCGGAAGCATGACTCAATATTTTGCCTGGTATCATCCGGGGGTAGACATTGCCAATAGGGCAGCACCTGGGATAGCTGCTACTGATGGAGGTACGGTAGTTGTTGCAGGTTGGCCGGACAGTTATGGTTATGGAAATAGGGTAGTTATAGACCATGGGAATGGCTACAGATCTCTATATGCGCATCTTTCCAATATTTATGTATCTGTAGGGGATACTGTTTCCAGAGGGCAGCTTATCGGACAGATGGGTTCAACAGGCAGGTCAACAGGGACGCATCTGCATTTGGAGATTCACTTTAAAGGAGTAGCGCTAAATCCGCTGGCAATTTTAAAATAAGTGTGGACTTGCCGGGAATTGGACCCGGAACTGTACTGTGCGAGAGTACCGGTATGCCGTTTACCTACAAGCCCTTTGTTTGGAAGTGGACCCGAGGGGAATCGAACCCCTTTCTACTCCATGCCATGGAGTTATTCTACCGGTATACCACGGGCCCTAAAGAGATTAAATTATACGTAACTTAAGTCACTTAAGCAATTATGGTTGTTTAGGAGTGACAGTGGGCTCCGGAGTGGAATTTGGTTTTTTGACTGCAGGCGGTGTAGCTATCTTTTCCGGTTTCTCAAGATCTATGACTTTTGGTAGCTCTTTGTTCTGTAATGCTCCGGAAGTTTCTGCAGCAGGAGGTTGCACAGCAGTCTCACCTTTTCTTACTTTTAAGTCATTTAAGTAGTCGTTTGCTAACTTGTAATCCTGCGAAGTCTTATCAAGTAAAGTTAAGGCTTTTTCAACAGCGGCTTGGGCAGTAGCTAAGTCTCCCTTATCCCTTAAGGCAACTGAAAGATTGTAATATCCGTTTGCAAAATCAGGCTTTAAATTGATTGAGTCTGTAAAGAATCTAATAGCTAAATCATAGTTTTGTATCGCATAGTAAACACCGCCGACATTCAGTCTAAGCTGCGGATTTAAGGGGTCCTGGAAGATAGCTCTGCCGTATGAATCCAATGAGAAAGCCAGGGCGTTTTGGGCTACTCCGGCGATTTGTCTATATAACAAACCTAATATCTCCCAATTTTGGGCAGAACGCGGATTTAAAGTAGTGGCTATCCTTGCTTCATTAATAGATTGCTGAAGCAGGACTTGGATATTTTGCTTATCTTGATCTGTTAAGGATCCGGAAGGGGACTCATTACTTGGTCCTTTGGCAGTGGCGATAGCATTGGCCAAAGCAAAGTTGGTCTGTGCCAGATCTGTTCGATAAAGATCATTATATGGGTTTAGTTTCTCTGCAATTACTAATTCGTTATAGGCATTAACACCTTGGTTTGCAGTTATTGCATTTAATGCCAATCTGTGATGATAGTCTGCTACGGCAAATTTGCCGGCAAAGTAGAAGGTGAAAAGTACCAACGCCAGGGAGGTAACTAACAATATAGAAGGCAGGGCTTCCAATTTAATAGTTTGGGTTGATGAGTCGACACGAGCAATTCTCTGCAGAACTTGTTTAATATTGGTTGATGGCCCATAGGAGGTTGTGTCTTCATTTGAAACATTCATCACCATAAATGATGCCAAAAGAGTCAAAGCAACTACCCAAAGCACTAAAGTAGAAGGGTGAAGCGCCAAAAGTATAAAAAATACTAATCCGGAAATTGCTAAAGCTGTTTTTAGATGCTGGTTATTGTCACTACCCTCAAGTGAGCGGCGGACTACTATGGAAGGGTAGGCATAGGACACAAAAAGTGCGGTCAAGGATAATAATGCCACCAGACCAACTCCGCCTAAGGTAGCTAAAATTTGCAGGTACTCATTAAAAGCACTATCAAATCTTAAGTTCCAGGTTTTTGTTGAGTTATACTCTAACGGTTTGTAATTGGTAAAGTCAAAAAGGAAAGTTGAAGGTGCAGTTCCCCAAAATGGTGCGTCCCTAAAAGCGGAAATTGCTATTTTCCAGGAAGGGACTAAACCAAGCTGGATTTCCTTGGGGAAATTTTGAGTCTGGGTAAAGAGCGGGTTTTTCGTGCCTCCTACAGATGGTATAAAGGAGGCACCGGTAACTATTATTACTGCTGCAACAGGCGCAACCAAAGTAACTAGTTTAATAGTCTGCATCTGGGCAACTTTTTCAAAGAACCGGTTTATCGAAAGCGTTAAAAGCAGTCCGATAGATGCTGCCACCCAACTTACCCAGGTACCTGTTAAAGCAATGGTTATTCCAAACAAGGCCAGGAATAATGAATTAAGAATAAGAATTAGCGGTTTTGAAGCAGTCAGCATCTGCATCACAACAAGAGGCAGTAAAAGAGCTAAAATAGCAGTGGTAGAGAAACTTGAACCTGTCGGGGTAAAGTTTATTCCGTAAGTCCAGGGCGGAGGCAAAATTTTTACCCCGGCGTATGCCAGCAGGCTGATTACAGACAGGACTGCAGCGGCAGCTGTTGCAATAAAAAGGATCCACTTGATCTCTTTTGCCGATTTCAGGCTGTTAACCAATACAAAGTAAAAGACAACATAGACTGCCAGAGATATTAAGGAGCCGTGAATTTTTAACTGATTTCCTAAAAGTGCTACATAAGGGGATGGGGATAAAACAGTGGAAACAATTCCTACAACCAAAAGTAACAGTAAGGGGATATCCAGGGGAGTCCTTATAAAAACTACCCTATTATTTAATGTATATCTTAGGGCGATTAGTATAAGTAAAATTCCGCTGACCGCAAGTAGGACCAAAAACTTGGAGGTGTCATAAAATTCCGTTGTAAAGTTGGCAAAAAGGAAAAAGTTGGTGAGAATTACTATAATAATCCCGATTTTCGTAATCCAATTAAAGGATGTGTTGACAGTATCTTTAAGGTTCATTTTTAAAGCCTGCATTAACATTACAGGAGAATAGTATTACTTTGCAACTGTGACTATATATATCAAAATATAGACAAATAATATAAAATAGCTATCAGCCATCAGATTTTTCAGTCTTGAATAATTTTGCTAAGTTGCATACTATACATATAATTATGAAGCTCCTAAATAGATCCTTGCCCTACGGACTTCCACTCTTGGCTGCATTAATTTACCTTCTTACTGCCGCCCCCTTTATGCTTTGGCTGGATGCTCCGAGATTTGTAGCAGCCATTGCCACCCTTGGTGTTGCAAATCCTCCGGAGCCTTTATATATATTGCTTGCCAAGCCATTTTCTTTTTTACCATTTGGTTCACTTATATTCCGGTTACAAGTTTTCCAGGCTGTATTAGCAGCATTAAGCTTAATTTTAACCTACAAGCTAACTGTTGTTTTGCTCAGCGATTTACTTCCTAAGTCACTTAAGTCACCTAGGTTACCTAAGTCACTTAATTTGGCTGG
>CAYSNN010000051.1:0-7646 GCA_964432475.1 uncultured Gammaproteobacteria bacterium | reverse complement strand
CCTGTCCACCAGTTTGTCATGCCTGAAGGCGGTGCTACGCAAACATTTTCTGCAATTGTCCCTGTCACCACAAAAATAGTGAAGTGGTTCAAACCTGTTATGGTTAACGTATCTGTCTGGGCGCTGACGCCCCCAAGTGTTGCAAAACTTTGTCCATCTTCTGATACTTTAACTTCTACATTATCTGTTTTAGGAGTAGGCAAGGTTAGGGTATATTCAAAAGTGCCATTTTCCATATCAGATGATATGTCATAAGCGGTCTTTGACAAAGCTTTAGTTTGGTTAACCTGCTCATCTGTTAAAGTAACTTCTTTTATGGTTAATTTGCCGGGGTGATCAGGTAGCTTATTAAACTTAACTGTAACTTTGCTGTTTTGAGGAGCTGAATAAAGATGATCTGTTACTACACTATTCTTTGTAACAGCAGCTTTATCTACTACATCCTGCCATTCAGAAACAGGAGAAGGAACAGGATTAGGACTTGGCTGAGGAGTCGGGGTAAGACTGGGGGTTGGAGTAACTTCCGGGTTAATTGTCGGCTGAGCAGAGGAAGTTGATTCTATGCCGGCAGAAGGTGTGGCTTCCTGGGCAAAGACTAAAGGAACAAACAACAGTTGGTTGAATAGAAGTGAGAGTATGGAAAATAATGCAAGCGGCTTTTTAAAAGCCTTAAAAAACATTTAAATTAAGGTAGCTAATTACTATATACTCTAATTGTGGCTTAATGTCCAGAGGAAGCTTATCCTATTGAGGAACCTTTGAAGATTTTGGGGGTTAACCATTCCGGTTCTACTGTTTCAGAAATCACACCTTCTCCGATAGGTCTTTCCTCAGGTGAAGGTTGTTGATTCGTTGGGTGATCTCCTACATCAACTACTGGTGGCACTACGGATTTAGAAGCGACAGGCTGGTTTTGAGAGGAGATAGCATTCCAATCATAGGAAGGAGTATTAGATTGTGCGGAAGGCTTTCTCCCTCCCACTCTTAAAAGAGCCGCAACAGACATATAAGTGTCTGCTGTAGCTTTTGAGCCTGTGAGATTGTTTGTGGCATCAAAAATTCCAGCCAGTAAATTGCTTGCCGTATCTGCGTCTAAAGCAAACCCTAAATCGGTAATCACTGAGCTCATAACTTCAGAGGTAGAAGATGCGCTAGTGTCTACAATATTAGTTTGGCCAAAACTGGTATTGGCGACTTGGTTATCAATATTGACAATGTGAGTACCGGAAAAAGCTTGTGAGTTTGCAGAATAAATATTGCCCAAAGCATTTAAGTTAACTGCTCCTACCACAAAAATTAAACTAAAACCTGAACCTTGATAATGGGGAATAATTCTGGAAGGTTGAAAAGTTTGACCCGGTAAAACATGAAAAACCAAATTCAAATTGTTGTTTTCTGCATACCAATCCAACTTTTCTAAAGCCGGAACAGTTTTATCTGAAGCTGCTACCCCTTCCAAAGTTAAAGTTAAGTTACCACCTTCAGTTGAGGGGATATTTTTTTGAACATGATCAACACCAAAAAGATGCGACTGGCCAACTTTGATGGTATCATCTGAAGCAACACTGACTTCTTTTCCAGCTGTTTCAAAGTTTAAGAAGAGAGCTAAGGCTGCAGCCAATTGATCAATATTGGCATTTGCAGGTATAGCGATAAGTATACTTTTTGTTGTAGGAAGCAGAGTTTTAAGTTCTGTCAGTTGCGAATCATATTTCATTTCTTATTGGCCTAATTTTACTCCCTTAGCCTATAAAAATCAAGCTCAGAGATTAAATTACCCTGAAGGACTCAACTATATCTCCTACTGTAAAATCTATTATCGGATCAAAAAGCATCCCGCAATCATTACCTTTTTCCACCTTATTTACTTCCTCTTTAACCTTTTTTAAGGATTTTAATTTGGTCTCCCCAATAATCTGTCCGTCCCTGACCACTCTTAGCTTTTGCCCCTTGGCAATTATACCCTCATTCATCCTACAGCCTGCAATCTTTTCATTTTTACCATGGGGAAATTCCGCTAGGATTTCGGCCTTACCTAAGACTTCCTCAAGCTGTCCTACTTCAAGTAAAGTATTTACTACCTCTTCTACATCTTCTAACAACTCGTAAATAATATTATATGTTCTAATAAGCACATGCTCGTTTTCTGCCAATTTAGAGGCATTTGAAGCCACTTTAACACTAAATCCTATTACAATTGCCCCAACTGTGGCAGCCAGTTTAATATTTTCCTCTCCAATATCTCCAATGCCTGTAAAAATATAGTCCACTATTTTTGTTTCCGCATTAAACTTATCTAAAGAAGTTTGAATAGCTTCCAAAGAACCTTGTTTATCGGCTTTAATCACCACTTTGAGAGTTTTGGTTTTACCCTGCTTTAGTTTGTCGACCAAAGACTGCACTGCTTGTTGTTTTTTAGCCTCAGGCTCTTCTCCTAAAACCGCTCCTACCGGCGGCACTTGTTCCAGCCCTAAAACCTCCACGGGAGTGGCTGGTCCAGCTTCGTTGATGGACCGGCCGTTATAATCAAACATTCCCCTAACTTTACTTTTTATACCAGCCAAAGCGATTTGATCTCCTTTTTTAAGTGTGCCGTTTCTAATCAAAAGAGTGGCAATTGGACCTTTAAACTTATCTAATGTAGACTCAACAACTACCCCTGCTGCTGATAGCTTCGGATCTGCCTTTAACTCATGCATTTCTGCCACCAAAAGAATTATTTCTAAAAGTTTATCTACTCCTTCTCCTGTTTTGGCAGAGAGAGGAACAATAGGCACGTCTCCACCATATTCTTCTACCAAGATCCCCTTATCTGATAACTGCTTTTTAATCTTTTCAAGCTGAGCCACCTGATTTATTCCGGGAAGATCAATTTTATTTATTGCCACAACCATCGGTACTTTTGCAGATTGAATATGGTTAATGGCTTCTGTAGTCTGGGGCATAATACCGTCATCTATGGCAATCACCAGTACTGCAATATCTGCAACTCGGGCGCCTCTTGACCTCATCTGTTCAAAAGCTGCATGACCAGGGGTATCTATGAAAGTGATTAGGTTAGAGGTTACAGGTTTCAGTTCTGAATTTTTGCTTTTCTGTCCACTGTCACCTGTATCCTGTACACTTATTTGATAAGCGCCAATATGTTGGGTTATCCCTCCATGCTCTTTGGCAGCAACGGATGATTTTCTGACAAAATCCAACAATGTAGTCTTGCCATGATCAACATGACCTAATATTGTTACAACCGGTGGTCTGACTTGTTCCATATTTGTTTTAAAAAACCGCCTCTTTTAGGCGGTCCAGATAACTTAAACATTCAAGATTTAGCTTTAGCTACTCATACAATCTTATTTGTTATCTTCATCGCCTGATTTTTTTGTCTCTTCCGCTACTTCACTCTCTCCAATCGCCTCTTCTAACTGCTGTTTTTCTGCTTCCGGATTCTCCTCATCAACTGCTTTTTCTAAAACTTCTCCTGCCTTTTCAGCTTTTTCTTTTTCTTCCCCGGTAGTAGCATTTTCCTCAGCCTCTTTAACCTCTTTCTCTATTTCCTCTTTATCTTTTTCTTTATCGTCTGCAACCTGAGGCGCTTCCTCTTCTGCTCCTACTATGTCAATCTTCCAGCCGGTTAATTTGGCTGCCAAACGAACATTTTGTCCGCCTTTTCCTATAGCCAGGGAGAGCTGGCTTTGCGGAACAGTGACTGTGGCTACCCTATTTGATTCATCTAACCTGACTTGAATATCCTTGGCAGGGGATAAAGCTGCAGCAATAAAACGAGCCGGATCTTCAGAGTAACTTATGATATCAATCTTCTCCTCCCCTAACTCACTCATTACAGCCTGCACTCTGACTCCTTTCTGGCCAACCAAAGACCCAACCGGATCAACTCCGTCTTGAGTGGAAATTGCAGCAATTTTAGTTCTTGAGCCAGCCTCGCGGGCTATAACTTTAACTTCCACAGCACCGGATTGGATCTCCGGCACTTCCAGAGCAAAGAGGGCTTTAACCAAAGCCGGATCTGACCTTGAGACAACTACCTCAGAACCTCTTCCGCCCTCTCTTATTTCTTTAACTAGAAATTTCAGTCGCAGGTTTGTGTGATACATCTCTGTATGAACTTGTTCAGACGGTGGAAGCACGCCTTCTGCCCGACCTAAGTCTACAAAGAAAGTATTTCCCTCCTGCCTTTGAATGGCACCTGATATAACAGTGCCTACCTTACTTTCATATTCTGCCAAAATTGCCCCCCGTTCTGCCTCATTTAATTTTTGCATAATAACCTGTTTAGCAATGGAAGCAGCAATTCGGGCAAATCCCGGAGGTGTCACGTTTTTATCACCATCGAAAACTGAAATCTCGCCTGTTGCCGGATCTACTTTGGAGGTAAACTCTTCAAAATTTTCAGGTACTGGTTCATTTCTTAAGTTTAAGTCTTTTTTGTAAGCAGCTAGGGCAGCCTGGCGGATGGCATCTAAAACCACTTCAACATCCACCCCTTTTTCAGAGGCTATTTGATTTAATGCTGCTGCAAATTCTGTTCGTGCTTGTGCCATAGCTAAAAATTGAGGTGGGACTAGCCCACCTCTAAAGGTCAATGGATTGTTAACCACGGACATTTTACCCCTTTAAAAATTTGAAGTCAAGCGCAAGTCTAGGAAATTTCCTAAAACCAGCTTTTTTTCTTGGAATTACCTAAATTATACAGTTCCTCATAAAGCTGTTTTTCTTGCTTTGACGGATTTTGGGGCACCTCTAAATTCACTCTAACAAAGTGGTCACCGTGACCTGAGGATCCAAGCCTGGCGGCACCTTTACCCTTGAGTCTCACCAAAGAGCCCGGCTGTGTTCCGGGTGGCACTTTGACTTTAACTTTACCCTGCACAGTATCTACTTCAAACACGTCTCCTAAAACAAGTTGGGGAATAGAAATTTTAATTTCCGAAAAAATGTCTGCTCCTTCCCTGAGAAATTGCGGGTGACGGTTCACCTGAAAAACTATGTCGATGTCACTAAACCTCATTTTTGTACCATTATCCACCCCAGCCGGCACCTTAATTTTCATTCTTTTTCTTTCCAACCTGCCTTGTTGGTTTCTTGATTCAATCTCTACTTCTTTAGTAACCCCTTTAATAGCCTCATCAAAACTTAAATTAAGCTGATAAGTCGGACGCCTTCTGAAAGCCTGACCAAAAGGGGAGCCGGCTCCGCCAAAAATCTGTTCAAATAATTCAAACGGGTCTTCAAATCCTCCAAAGTCAAATTGGACATCCGGTCCGCCTGAAGAAGACCAAGAATAAGTCCTGGAACCTCCACCACCAAAAGGTCCTCCTGCTCCAAATGGGCTTCCTGATGGCCCGCCAAAACCCCCGCCGGGAGCAAAGGCTGCATGACCGAATTGATCGTAGGTTTTTTTCTTTTGCGGATCTGACAGTACTTGATATGCTTCTGAGAGCTCCTTGAATTTTTCTGCCGCACCGGCAGTTTTATCTATATCAGGATGATGTTTCCGGGCCAGTCTTCTATAAGCAGATTTAATCTCTGGTTCAGAAACCCCCTTATTTACTCCTAGTACTTCGTAGTAATCTCTTTTCGTAGCCATCAGTCTAGTGTATAGTATAGCAGTCTGTCCTCAAAAGTGCCAGGAATACTTTTAGTCCTTGAAAAGTCCATAAATTGGTGCTAATATATGGACATTATGGTTACCCAGCAAACTCAAATTAAAATTACCCTACCTTTAGCATTAAAGGAATTTTTAGAGAGTAAGGCTTTAAAATTTGATATGCCTATTTCATCCTACATCAAACATCTAATCTTAAAAGATGTTGAAGATTTAGAATATCCTGTTTTCCAAGCCTCGGATAGAACAATTAAAAAAGCTAAGGAGGCTCTGAGGAATAAAGATAAATCCATTATAGTGAAGGATGTTAGTGAATTCTTCAAAAATCTCTAATGGATATTAGGCTAGATGAGAAACTTAGAAAAGAACTAAAAATCATAAATAAGAAAAATCCCCAATTAGCCAGACAGATTCAAAAACAGCTTAAATTATTTAAAGAAAACCCTAAACACAAATCCCTAAGAACCCATAAACTATCCGGAGATTTAAAGAATATGTGGAGTATTTCTATTACTAAAGCTATTAGGATGGCTTATCTTTTGGACGGAGACGAAGCTTATTTCTATGATATAGGCACCCATGATGAAGTATATAGAAAATTCTAGAAACTATTCTTCTTTTTTCTCTTCCACCACTTCACCTTCCACAGCAGTTTCTTTGTCTTCCGACTTCTGACTACTGTCTTCCGCAGCTTCACCTGCCGGCTGTTCTGTTCCAGGCTGACTATCTTTCCCAGGCTGAGAATACATAGCTGACCCTATTTTTTGAGCAGCTTCTGCTAAGGAATCAGCCTTGGATTTAATATCCTCTGTTGAACCACTCTTTAAGGCCTCCTTTAACTCATTAACCTTTTGCTCAACATCTGTCCTGACATCTGCAGGAACTTTATCCCCATTATCTTTTAAGGTTTTTTCTGTCTGGTACACTAATCCATCAGCAATGTTTTTAGTCTCAATCCCTTCTTTTTTCTTTTTATCCTCTTCTGCGTTAGCTTCTGCCTCCTTAGTCATTTTCTCCACTTCATCTTTAGATAGACCTGTTGAGCCGGTAATGGTGATATTTTGCTTCTTACCGGTGGCTTTATCATGTGCTGTTACATTTAAAATACCGTTGGCATCAATGTCAAAGGTTACTTCAACTTGCGGTACACCGCGGGGCGCAGGAGGAATTCCGTCCAACACAAACCTGCCTAAAGATTTATTATCAGCTGCCATCTCTCTTTCACCCTGCAAGACATTAATCTCTACTGCAGGCTGGTTGTCTGCAGCTGTTGAGAAAACTTCACTCTTTGAAGTTGGCACAGTGGTATTTCTAGGGATTAAAGGAGTTCTGACTCCGCCCAAAGTTTCTATACCTAAAGTTAGGGGAGTCACATCCAAAAGCAATACATCTTTAACCTCTCCACCCAAAACCCCTCCTTGAATGGCCGCTCCAACTGCAACCACCTCGTCCGGATTAATGCCTTTATGAGGCTCTTTGCCAAAAAAGTCGGAGACTGCCTTTTGCACAGCCGGCATTCTAGTCATTCCTCCCACCAAAACCACCTCATCAATATCTTTGGAATCCAGCTTTGCATCCTTCATAGCAGCTTTCACGGCATCAAAGGATTTATCAATTAACGGCTTGACCATTGCTTCAAGTTTAGCCCTGGATAATTTCATCTCCAAATGCTTGGGGCCTGATGAATCGGCAGTAACAAATGGTATGGAAATTTCTGCCTCCATGGAAGAAGAGAGTTCAATTTTGGCTTTTTCTGCGCTGTCCCGCAGCCGCTGAAGCGCCTGTTTATCGCCTTTAAGATCAACTCCCTGCTCTTTTTTAAACTCCTGAGCCAACCAGTCTAAAACTACCTGATCAAAATCATCTCCGCCTAAGTGAGTATCTCCGTTGGTGGACTTTACTTCAATAACTCCATCACCCAATTCCAAAATTGAAATATCAAAAGTCCCGCCGCCTAAATCATAAACTGCTATCGTGTGAGCATGGGATTTATCCAGCCCATAAGCCAAAGCTGCAGCAGTTG
>CAYSNN010000050.1:0-7650 GCA_964432475.1 uncultured Gammaproteobacteria bacterium | reverse complement strand
AAAGGATTATTCTGGTTAAATCCACAACTTGGGCTTGCTTGGCAGCAGTAAATCCTGGAGCAACAACAGAGGTAATAATTGGCTGTGTAAAAATAAACATCACTAAGGTTACGACAATAAATACCGATGAAAAAACATTTAATAAGGCTCTTGATAATTCAAATGCATCCTCTTTGCTCTTGTTTTCCAAGTGTTCAGTAAAAACAGGGATAAATGCAACCGATAAAGCTCCCAAAATAACCACTTGAAATATAAAATCAGGGATACGAAAGGCTGCCCAGAAAATATCGATCCTGTCCGGTGGGAAAGTGTGCGCTAGTAACCTGTCTCTTACAAGACCTAATACCTTTGCTAAAACCATGGTAGCCATCATAATGAAGGCGCCGGATAAAATTGAAGTCTGCCTGGAGTACAAAAGAGAAAAAAGATTCTTAACCATAGCTAAATACTAACACTTCAGTTTGCATAAAAGTAGCAGCTATGATACCATACCTCCCATGCCAATCATCAAATCAGCAATTAAAAAAGTCCGAAAGGATAAGACGAGGACAGCCCGTAACAAAAGTAGGGAACTTAGCTTAAAATCACTCGTTAAAAAGGCCCGGACAGGAAAAACTGCAAAAGATTTACAAGCTGTATTTTCTGCTTTAGACAAAGCAGCCAAAGTGAAGTTAATCCATCCGAACAAAGCTGCCAGGCTTAAGTCACGCTTATCGAAAAGCATTACAGTTTGACCTCTAACCGTCCTTCCTTATTACTTGTATAATTAACCCATGAGTGCAAAACCACAAAGTCCTAAGATTAGGATTCACCTGGACTTACTGAAACCACAAAGTAATCCGGAAAAGATTTTAACAAAGCTGATCCGATGGCTGCTCTCTTCCGGGCGCTTTATCTTTGTCTTTGTAGAAGCTTTAGTATTGATGGTATTTATTGCAAGGTTTAAGTTAGACGCGGATAAAGCTGCTTTAACAGACGCAATTGACAGTCAGATTCCATATATTGAGAGCTTGAGAAGCTATGAGCTTTTAATCAGGCAGACACAGCTAAAACTTTCAACCATTGGGACCTTTCGCGCAAGCTACGTTGACTATCCCCAAATCTTAAAAAAAATCTCCGATCAAACTCCTGACGGGGTAAAGATTACTACCCTGAACTTAGAAAAGAATGTTGCCAAAGTAAGCATAAAATTAAGCGCTCACGCTCAAAGTAATAACGACTTAATAACCTTTGTCGAGGGCTTAAAACAAGAACCTATCTTTTCTGATGTCAATATCACAAGTATAGGTTTTGAAAAAGGCAGTCTGAGCTTTAGTATCAGCACTCAAGCTAGTCTAACAAATACAGGAGGAAAAAGTTTATGAGGTCGCAATCATCTATTTATTCCAGATATTTTACCTATATAAAACCTGTAACCAAAATACCTATAGTAAAAACCTACGGATCAACAATCTTTACCCTTTTAGTTTTGACTGTCTTTGTGTTTTTTGCAATTAAACCAACTATAGAAACAATCTCAGTCCTGCAAAAAGAGATTACAGACTTAGAGCAAGTTCTTGAAAAGGTTAATAAGAAATCAAAGGACCTATCTTTAGGAAAACAAAATTATGAAAATTTAGACCCTACTATTAAATCAAAAATTTCAAATGCAATTCCTGATACTGCTCAGCTAAAATCAGTCATCCAGACTCTTGAACAGACAACGAAAAAACATGAAGCCTCTATTTCAGCATTACAGTTTCAGCCTTTGGTACTGGAAACAGAATCGGAAAATAAGTTAGGGACTATTGCTGAGGTTGCTTTCACTTTTAATGTCGAAGGAGAATACAGGAATCTAATTGCCATATTGCAGGATCTTAAAAGTAGTGCTAGGTTAATCTCGCTAGATAACCTGTCTTTGTCAAAACTTAGCGAAGATAAAAGATTGATTATGTCTATTTCCGGAAAGGCCTATTACATAAAATGACAACTAAAAAGGCATGGTTAGTTGCAGCAATCCTAACTTTTATTACCATATGCGCCTGGGTAATATTTGATATACTTCACGAACGATCCAAGGTGGAGATTTCACCAAAGGTACAGGAAATTATCGAGCCCATTGATCCGGAATTTAAAACATCAGGGGTTGAGGCAATTCCAGCTGAGCCGGGATCAACACCATGAAAGATTTTATCAATAAGTTTAAAATACCTACGCTTTTGGGACTGGGTATTATAGTCTTTGGGATAATCGCCGGAGTAATTCTTGTTGTCAGAGAACAAGGTTTTATCTCTCAAGCTTCACCAGATGTTAAGGCGCAAGACCTAACAATTACAAATATCTCAGACAGCTCTGTAACTATCTCCTGGCAAACAACTATTCCAGTTGCATCTTTTATCAGGCTGGGTCAGACAAACCCGGATGAGCAAACCTTACTAGACGACAGAGACACGAAATCTCCAACCAATCGTCTGACACACTATGTTACGGCAAAAAATCTTCTTCCGAAAACTGCCTATCAATATAAAATAGTTTCAGGCAAAGCAGCGTCCGAGGTTTCCAAATTCGCAACAACCGGTCCTCTGCTACCTCAGACTGAGTTAACTCCTATTATTGGGTCTGTACTTGATAGTGACAAACCTTTGGAGGAGGGCATGGCATATTTATCTATCGCTGACGCAGTTGTCCAATCGTCACTTGTCAAAAACTCAGGCAATTTTTTAATACCTTTATCTCAGGTAGTTAAAGCTGATCTTTCCGATAATGTCCCGCTTACTCAAGACACCGTTGCCAAACTAACTATTATCTCTCCAAAAGGACAGTCAAATGTGTTGTTTAAATTAGCAGATTCTAACCAGAGATTATTAAATATAAAGCTAGGTGAAGATCTGGACCTTACACCTACACCTTCTCCCTCACCTTCTGATCAGGATATAAATAAATTTGATTTAAATAGTGACGGAAAGATAAATGCAGCAGATAATGCAATAATTCTGCAAAATTTTGGTAAAAACCCGAAGAATAAAAAGGCTGACCTAAATAAAGACGGAACAGTTGACCAAAAAGATTTGGACCTAATGGCAGAAAGAATCAAAGGTTCGGGCTCCCAGTAAATTTACTGACCAATAAAAATTCTGCCTGATTTTCTTCCAGTAAGCCACTCTTTATTTTAAATTCTATTTCAATTACATCTTTATACAATTGCATTACTTTCTCCAGATTAAAATTTTGTCTCTGTTTTTGAAGCTTTTGTAAAACAAATTGAGGAGCACCCTTTGGAGTTACGACTAATTTCCTCAGCAAATAATAAGTCATTGTCAAAAAATAGTGAATATCAAAACCCTTTTTCAGTTTACCCAGTTCCAAAAAAGCAGATATTTCCTTATTTGCCAGATAGTACAAAAAAGAAAAAACGGTAATTTCTTTACCTTCAGGGAAAAATAAAATCTGACCATGTTTCTTAACGTATTCGGCAATCTCCTTTTTTGCAACCTCATGATCAAACCAAAAAATAACAGTCAGAGAACCGGGAAAAGTAAAAGGGTCAAAGTCTAAATCTTCCGGAGGATTTTCTAAAATAAACAACTGCTCCTCCGACAGAAGCGAATAGGTGCTTAAACTGCCTAGGATAGTTTGTAAATCAGTACCTTTGTCAAAAACCACTATATTTGAAGAGTCAAACTTTTTTTTGAAATCTGTAAGTGTTTGTCTTGATTTATTTACGGCTGGTCCGTGTAGAAGAAGTAGCTTCATCTTGAATTTCTCCCGAGAGTACCTTTTTAACATATCCGGAAACAATAGAGAAGTCATCATCTTGTGAAACCAGGACATAAGCTCCTCCGTAATCAGACGCGCGTGGGTGGTAAAGCAAGGAACTTCTCCCATTTGGCAAATCAGCTTTCAAAGAATCGTCTAATACAAAATTATAAGTTTTATCTAACTTCTTAGACAGTTTATAGAATTCAAAAGCATCTTTTGCTGATATATCCGTATCTATACTCTTATCGAGTGTGTCTATAAGCTCTGAAATCTTATTAAAGTTAAAAAGAGTATCCAAAGATAAGACCTTGCTCCTTACAGCTTGTAGGACCTTTTCTTGTCTCAAAGATCTTGCGAAATCAGAAGCTTCACCATTATTGCCATGCCTGCTTCTGACAAACTTTAAAGCAAGCTCTCCGTCCATATGCTGTAAACCCTGCTTGAAACTTAGGTGCTCATACCTACATGTAAAGTATTTAGCACCGGCATCTTCTGCTGCCGAATCCGTGGCAATCTTTCCCTCAGGAGCAACAAAGACTTTTCTTTTTCCCGCCTCTATATTTAATTTTTTGGCTTCCTCTTCAGAAAAGTCTATCTCTTTTTCTTCATACCCACAGAGGTCATTTTCGCGACCATCTATTGGGTAGTTATAGTCATCAAACGACTTGTCTATTAAAAGATCAATGCCATCTATTGCATCTACCGCCTGAGTAAAACCCCTAAAATCTATCCTGACTGCGTAGTGAATAGGCAACCCGACAATATTGCCTATCACGGTTTTTGATAAACCTAATCCGTTACCTTGCGACAGTCCTACCCCGTAAACAGCATTTGTTTTACTTTTTAAACTTGGCAGCCATAGATCCCTTGGGATGGAAATTAAATGGACATTATTAGTGTCTAAGTTATACGAGGCAACCATGATCGTGTCTGTCAAATTACTTCCAGCATATGCACCTCCAGGAATACCTAAAAAGAGGACATTTACCCTATCTCCGGAGGATTTCAAAGGATTTCCTAAAAAATTGAACTTGACAATAGAACTAGATCCGGACAAAGTTGTCAAAAAAAAGGCAGCCATGGTTAAAATGCTTATAATTAAAATAAGAGGAACTAACCTTTTGAAGACTTTCTTAACTCTTCTTACTTTTAAGAGGTTTCCTGTTTCACCTTTTAACTTAATTTTTCTCACCTGCACACTCCTTAACAATGCGTATAAACCCCTCAGCACCAAGTGAAGCATTTCCTACCAGCACCCCATCAATATTTTCCTGAGTAATAAACCCTCTAACATTATCTGCATTAACACTTCCTCCATAGATCACCTCTAAATTCTGTGTATATCTCTCTTTCAAAACACCTGCTATCTTATCGGCATTTTCCGGAGTATCGGGATTACCTGTACCTATAGCAAAAACAGGCTCATAAGCTACTAAGTTACATTCCTTGGGTATGAGTGCATCGGAATTTTGAACACAGACTAAAGGGATAATATTGTTTTCAATGGCTTGTTTGACTTTGTTTGTAATCATCTCATCTGTTTCTTTAAAATTTTCTCTCCTTTCTGAATGGCCAATGATAGTTAGATCAATAAACTGAGACAGGGTTTGGGCATTCTCTTCACCTGTATATGCGCCTATCCCAAAGGGAGAGATGTTTTGAGCACCCACGAGAAGTGGGTAGTTGCCTACCTGAATTGCTTTTTCCACCTCAGATAAAGCAGAAAATGTCGGACAGACCACCACCTTTAAATTGCCTTGTTTTGGAATCTCCGGCCCCACTTTTGAAATCCACTCCAAAGCCTCAGCAATAGACATGTTAGACTTCCAGTTTGCAATAATCCAGGTATTCTTACTATCCCCACCAGCCATAGCGATCTAAGTCTACCATAAAACCTTCGCTAACTTTAATACCCTCTTGCTCAAGTAAAGCCTTTTGGGCTTGCCTTAGATGATCTAAACAGGTAGTGGAGATAAACCCATGCCTGTTTATCACTCTATGCCAGGGAAGGTTATGCTTGTCAGAATTATAGTGTAAGATCCCGCCTACTAATCTTGCTCCCCGAGGCATTCCGGCCAAAGTAGCTATAGTACCATAAGTGCTTACCCGGCCATAGGGAATTTTTTTGGTGATTTGAATAACTTTGTCCTTGAAATTCACAATTACTGTTGCAGTAATTTTAGAAGCTCTGCTTTTGAGGTAACACCAATTTTTCTTCCTACCTCTTTACCATCTTTTTCTATAACATAGGTTGGAATACTCATTACTCCATATTTAGATGAAATTTCAGAACTCTCATCCACATTGTATTTTTCAAAGGTGACTTTGCCTGCAAGCTCTTTTTCCAGCTCTTCTATAACAGGGTTCATGATCTTACACGGGCCACAATTATGGGAAACTATCCCATTTGTCACTATAGTATGCGGATCTCCCACAGTAATACCAATAACATCACGACTTTCTACATCCTCAATCGCTTTTATCTTTTCCCACAGTAAATCTCCTTCTTGCCGCTCCTCTAACCACTCTGTAAAAAGTGCCTGCCCAGACTCCGAGGGATGAACAATATTAGTAGGCTTCATATATCTCCAACTAACAACGGTGTGCAGCGGAATCTGCAAATTATTGGCCACCGCTTTATTGCTTATACCTAGCGCTAATTGTTGCATTACAGTTTCTTTAACTTCTGCATAACTGCTACGTTCAAGTAATCTATACTGTAGAAATTCTTTTATAAAAGGAGTTAACTTATCTTTAGTTGCTGCATATGCATAACCAATTTTTGTCAAATTCAGCAGGGAAGGATAATTATATGACAGAGCTAAATAGATTATTACCCCATCTTCATCATCACCACTGGAAATTTCTCTAACCTCAACCCCTAATTCTTCTAAAAGTAATCCTAGCTGCTTCGCATACAAAATACCTTCGGACTCGAGATCTTTTTCCTTATGAAATTCAATGGTATTAACATTAAACCTGGCATGATGAGATGAGGTTCCTCCTTGCTTAATTTGGTAAGTAATCTTACAACCATCTCCACCCAACCAGCCGCTCATAAACTCTCTCTTAATAGCTAAATTCCCATCCATAATCCAATCAGGCACAAAATAGGCTTGATTCTTTTTCCGTCCAACCGGTAAACCCAAGGCTCTTAAAAGATAAAATAAGGCATGAGAAAAACTTCGGCATCTTAAACAATTAATGACAAATTTTCTACCATTAATTTGGCGATTCTTTACTTGTCTTTTTATTTCCAGCTTATCGAAACCTAAAAATAGTAAGTCTTTTTTTATCTCCAAGGCATCATCTTCTGTCCCTACTGCAAAATGAGTTTCACAAATATGATGCTTTAAATCTTCATATAAATATCCATCTGTCACTACAAAACCTAGCAACCTGGCTAAGATGGGCAATCTGGAATCCTTAACTTTCAGTGGCAAAAGATCTAACTGTCTTAAAACTTTATCAGCGTATTCATTATCAGTAGTTGTAAGAATGATTGACTCATCTTCAGAGGAAAAGGCTTCAGATGCTTTTGGATTAACTAATATCTTATCTCCTATCATTATATCTTCCAACCTTGTAAATCCTTCCGTAGTTAAAACCTGGTGGTTTATATCCCCAATTAAACTTCTACCAGTCTCCAGGGTTATTTTTTTAGATTGAACCTCTTGGAAAATTTTTATTTTGCTAACTTTCTTAATCGCTTGTTTTTTTGTTTTAGGGTCAACTGTAATTAAGTTTTGTCCTACTTGAATTTGTGAAGCTTTTAAATAACCATTTTCAGTTAAAACTTGAGTTTCAGGATCAATACACCAGGGAGCCCAGAAGTCTAAAAGTTTAATCATAGGGAATAAATATTAACACTGCCGTCAACCTCTGTCTACTACTTATCTCTTAAAAAGGTTA